>UQXS01000044.1 GCA_900545125.1 uncultured Ruminococcus sp. | reverse complement strand
GAAAAACGACGATGACGATAACGACGATGAGTCGGATGAGCAGAATAATTCCGATAATCAATAATTACAGGAATGTCCCTCCGCATATAATAGATATGCGGAGGTGTTTTTTATGATATGCAGTCTTGATGATCTGAGAAGAAAAGAAGTTATCGACATAACGACCGGAGAACGGCTGGGATACATAGACGATGCGGAAATGGATCTGGAAACATCGGAGGTAGAGGCTCTTATGATCTACGGCAGGCAGAAATTTTTTGGTTTGTTCGGGCGTGAGACGGATGTGCTGATACCCTGCTCGGATATTAAAGTGGTAGGCAGCGATGTAATACTTGTAAAATTGTCGGTACGTCCGGAATTGTCACATCCGGCAAAAAACGAAGAAAAAATATTTAAAAGTTTGTTAAAGTAGACAAACGTTTTGGACTTGAAAAATAAAGGAAAATATGGTATAATATTAAAGCAATTCGCACGCAGGCGTTTTTACAGGCTGGTGCATCCCGGATGTTTCCTGTAAGCTAAACTCTGCGGAGGATTAATATTAACCAATTTAAGGAGGACTACACCATGGGAGTAGTATCAATGAAGCAGCTTCTTGAGGCAGGTGTTCATTTCGGACATCAGACAAGAAGATGGAACCCTAAAATGGCTCCGTACATTTTTACAGAAAGAAACGGAATCTACATTATCGACCTTCAGAAAACAGTAAAGAAGCTTGAAGAAGCTTATATGTTCGTTCGTGACCTCTCGGCAGAGGGCGGCGAAGTTCTTTTCGTAGGTACAAAGAAGCAGGCTGGCGACTCTGTAAGAGAAGAAGCAACAAGAGCCGGCGCACATTATGTAAATGCAAGATGGCTTGGCGGTATGCTTACAAACTTCAAGACCATCCAGACAAGAATCAAGAGACTTGAACAGCTCCACGCAATGGAAGAGGACGGCACTTTTGCTCTTCTCCCCAAGAAGGAAGTTGTTAAGCTTAATCTTGAGATAGAGAAGCTTGAAAAGTTCCTTGGCGGTATCAAGAATATGAAGAAGCTCCCCGCAGCTCTCTTTATCGTTGACCCCAGAAAGGAAAAGATCGCTGTAGCTGAGGCTAAGAAGCTCAACATCCCGATCGTTGCTATCGTTGATACAAACTGCGATCCTGACGAAGTTGACTATGTTATCCCCGGCAACGATGATGCTATCAGAGCAGTAAAGCTTATTGCAGGTACTGTTGCAAACGCTATCATCGAAGGCAGACAGGGCGATGACGCTGTTGAAGAAGCAGCAGCAGAGACTGATGCTGCTGAAGAAGCACCTGCTGAGGATGCTGAATAATTTATAAATAAAATCAAGGCAGTACCGCATGACAAAGGAGTAAGCCGCTGATTATGCGGTGTTGCCTTATAAGCCCGAATGTGAACGTTCGGGTTTTTGCAGATAATACAATATTACAGGAGGTAATTACAATGGGAAAGGTTTCCGTTGCTGAAATCAAAGAACTTATGAAGTCTACCGGTGTTGGTATGATGGACTGCAAGAAGGCTCTCGAGGCTAACGACGGTGATATGGATAAGGCTATCGAATTCCTCAGAGAAAAAGGACTTGCAACACAGGCAAAGAAGAGCGGCAGAGCTGCTGCTGAGGGTATCGTTACAGCTGTTGTAAACGGCAATGTAGGTGTACTTCTCGAAGTAAACACAGAGACAGATTTTGCTGCTAATACAGATGATATCAAGAATTTTGTAAACGGCGTTGCAAATACAATTATCGAAAAGAATCCTGCTGACGTTGAGGCTCTTAAAGCTGAGATCATCAGCGGCGGTACAGCTACAGTAGGCGATGTTCTTACTGAGCTCGCCGGTATGAAGATCAGAGAAAACATTGTTATCCGCCGTTTCGTAAGAATGGAAGGCGTTCTTGCTTCTTATATCCACAACGGCGGCAGCATTGGTGTCATGGTAAAGCTTGATACAGATCTTTCTGCCGATCAGGTAACAGCTATCGGTAAGGATGTAGCTATGCAGTCTGCCGCACTTAATGCTCCATACCTGAAGCGTGAAGATGTTCCTGCTGATGTTATTGAGAAGGAAAAGGAAATCATGCTTGCTCAGATGGCTGAAGATCCTAAAATGGCAAGCAAGCCTGAAAAGGTTAAGGAAGGCATTGTTCAGGGTAAGATCGGCAAATACTATAAGGAAAACTGTCTTCTTGAACAGGCATTTGTCAAGGATGATAAGCTTTCTGTCAAGGGATATGTTGACGCTGAAGCCAAGAAGCTTGGCGGTTCTATCGCTGTAACGGACGTTATCCGTTATGAGAGAGGCGAGGGCGTTGAAAAGAAGGAAGATAACCTTGCAGATGAAGTTGCAAAAATGATTAAGTAATATATTTCGGCACACAGTTATGCTGTGTGCCGTTTTTCGGAGGTTTATATGAAAAATAAAATAATTACACTGGTGATCGTTATGATTATCAGTGGGTTTTTTGCATTTATTGGTTACTCAGATGCAAAACTTGTTTTTGAGGATAAGCGGTTGGATCTGAATAGTGCGGAAAGAGATGATTTCAGTTTTCCGGCAATTGCTGAGGGAGAGGCTTACCTTATTTCCGGACCTTTTGCCGAACTTGAAGAAAAGAATACGGTATATGGAATTCCGGTAGGAAAGAAAAGTACATATTATTACCTCGTCAGCAATGCTGACTACGAAACGTTCTATAATGCTCTTATGTCAGATACCGATAATATATACAGCGGCATGACGTGGTATATTGCTTCGGTATCTGATGAGGATCTCGTCGATGAGTTTAACGCTGCCGCCAAAAAGATGGATACGTGGATGCAGAATTATACTAATCTGGTTATTCTTTTTGAAAAAAGCGGTTATGACGATGAGCTTGATGCTCAGAAAGTTGAAGATTTACTCAATCAGCTGCCTGATGATTCAATTAAGATCAAAGGTTTTCTGAAAAGTCAGAGTTCTGATTCGGATTATGAAAAATATAGAGATGATTTCATTGAACCCGGAGACCTTGACTCGTCCGATATAGGCGAACTTCTTGTAAAGGCAGAGAGCGAAGATTCAAAAACCGGAACTGTTGAAGTGATAGTATTCTTTGCTTCACTGGCTGTTTTTGCAATTTCGATTATTCTTTTAATTGTAACAATAATAAAAAATACTAAGAAAAAGAAGTCAGAGGAACTTTGGTAATAAAATTTAAAACTGAAAAAATAACAATTATGCTCCTGAAACTTTGTGCAAAATGACGAAGAATCGGGAGTTCTTTTTTTGTGCAATTTGCTTGCAGTTCTGGCAAAAGTATGTTATAATAATATAAAATAGATAAATCTGTTCTTTTATTAATAAACGGGAGGATCATATGAATCAGAATGTAACAAGAATTGCAGAATCTGTGGGAAAAGTTATTGTTGGAAAAAATGATACGATAGTCAAGCTGATTGCTGCAATGCTTTGCGAAGGTCATGTCCTTCTTGAAGATGTTCCGGGAGTTGGAAAGACTCAGCTTATTACGTCACTTTCACGTTCTATAGGCGGAAAATTCAACAGAATCCAGCTTACACCGGATGTTATGCCGTCGGATATTGCAGGCTTTACGATGATGGATCAGAAAAGCGGCGAATTTATTTATCGTGACGGTGCTGTAATGTGTAATTTTCTGCTTGCGGATGAGATCAACCGTGCTTCACCGAAAGTTCAGTCGGCGCTTCTTGAAGCAATGGAGGAACGCCAGATAAGTCTGGACGGAGTTACTCATAAGCTGCCTCGTCCTTTTCTTGTAATGGCTACCCAGAATCCGGTTGAAACATATGGTACATTTCATCTTCCGGAAGCTCAGATGGACAGATTTTTCATGAAACTGTCAATGGGATATCCATCGGAGGAGGAAGAGATAAAGATCCTTGAGCGTACTGAAAAGCATAATCCGATAAATAATATAGAATCTGCCGTCATGTCCCTTGATGATGTTCTGAAAATGCAGGATGATGTAAAGCGTATACGTGTTACCGATCAAGTCAAGCAGTACATAGTAAAGCTGGTAAATTCAACCCGTGACGACAGAAATACTACTCTTGGCATCAGCCCGCGTGGAAGCATTGCTTTGTACAAAGCGGCAAAGGCTATTGCATACATTTACGGCAGAGAGTATGCTGCTCCGGATGATGTTAAAAACATGGCGTGTGCTGTTCTTGCTCACAGGATAATTCTTTCACCGCAGGGAAAAACTGCTTTTGGTACTAATGAAGCATATGTTGAACATCTGCTTTCGGAAATTGCCGTACCGTCAATGAGCGCAAAATGATAAAGAAAATTGAAACTATTGTCAGTATCGCAGCTATTGCCTTTATTCTGTACATTTTTACTTTCTACATCGAAGGAGAAATGGGAGTGGTTCTCATTGCATTTCTCATTGTTCCTCCGCTTATTTCGTTTCTGTTTGCGCTGTACGCCAGAAAAAGAATCACGGTCAGTATATTCTCTGATGCATACGTGAAAAAAGGAAGCGAACTTGAAGTAACTGTAATTATCGAGAAGAAAGGAAAACTTCCGATAGCTGTAGCAGAAGTCTGTCCGGGGGCATCCGAGGTATTTGAAAAACAGAATAAGAAATACCGCCTTTCCCTTCTGACAGAGGGAAAAAGTGAATTTACCTATAAAGTAAAGGCTATGATCGGCGGGAACGGTGAAATATCCGTAAAGAGTTTCTGCTCGTGCGGATTTCTCGGTTTTATAAGATTCAGGATAAAAAACAATCTGCCTGACCCGATATCTGTCGGGGTTATACCGGAGATCCCGGAGGTAAAACATTCCTCTCAGCTCCTCAGACAGATTGCGGATTCTGTTCTCACCAGCGATGATGACAGCGAAAACGATACGGAGCTTCTTTATTCTCTGAATTCCGCTCCCGGCTATGAACACCGTGAATACATTCAGGGCGATCCGCTTAAAAGGATCAACTGGAAGCTGTCCTCAAAGAAACGCCGGCTTATGGTTCGGCTTGATGAAGCGGTCGCATCGGTTCAGCCGCTCATAGCGCTGGATCTTTACAGGAGAGCCGATGCTGATCCGGAAAAAGCAGTGCTCATGGAAGAAAAGATTATCCGTTCCGCTCTTGGACTGGCAAAAGTACTCATCAAACAGGGAATATCCTGTAAATTTGCCTACAATGCGGGAGAGGGGACGGTAGTTGAAAGTATAGACAATCCTGAATATCCGGATGCTGTTCTGCTGAAGATACTGGCTGAAAAAGTTGTACCGGAACGCAGAACAGATATCAATTCTTCCGGTTCGGTATGCTCGTGCGTGGTTGTGACAACAGAACCCGGCGGAAGTTTTTCCGGTGTTATGCAAGGTTCTGAAAATTCTCAGGCGATGAGTATAGTCATACCCAAACCTGCCGGATATGAGGGATTTTCCGAACTCTGGTATTTTGACGAAACCGATAACGTATTTAAAATGGTATAAATTTATGCATGAAACTGAAAAGAAAATAACAGATTTGAAAGCTCTGCTGCTCAGATATCTCTGTGATCCGGTTCTGATTTATACCGTCATTGTTATGACATCCATTATGTATCATTACCGTGACACCATGCTTACAGCTGTCTATGCGTTCGCTTCGCTGGTTATAGGAATGATTATTTTCCGGCTGTTTGATTTCATGATGAAACACAAGGCGATCGGTACGGCAGCATATATCGGGACAATTTTTGTCTTTATTCAGGCTGCGGTCATTTGTGCGGAAAGAGGAGCGGAAGATTATCCGATTTCGTTCGGAGTATGGTTTATCACGCCGCAGGCTGTAGTTGATTTTAACAGTTGGTATACGCTGAGTATGTTCCTGCTGTTTATGATATTCATGAGTTCGGTCATCTATTATTTTACTCGTGTGCGCTACAGGATATTCATGGGATTTCTGATTTTTATAATCCCGTTTGCAATATACGGTAAAGAAGCCGAGCAAATGCCGATCGCTTTCATTATTCTTATGGCAGTAGGATATATAATGCTTCTTTCTTATTTCAGACAGCTGAAAGACAGCGATACCGTAGTCGTTGCGGTCAAAAGGGAAACATGGCGCTCAGCCGGCATATATGCTCTTTTGTTTGCAGCTGTTGCTGCTGTGATTCCAAAACCGCAGGTAGAGACTGACCGTACTTTTATCGAGTCACTTATCTCAGCCGAACGCTTCACCGATCGTCTTATGGCAATGCTTGGAAATTTCCGTGAAGAATCCTCCGGCGGACAGTACAGGGATGTTGACAACAATACACCGTTGTATTATGTCAGAGCAGATGAGGAACTTCACCTGAAACTGAGTACATTCTCGGATTACAGTTATAATTATGACTCTTGGTCTGCCGGAGATTCGGACAGCAAAAAGGCCGGAGAATATAATGACGGAAGCGTTGACTTCGGACAAGCCGGCGAACTTGCGGAAGCTCTTCTGACTGCGGCGGAACTTGATGCGGATTTCGCACAGAAATACGGACTTTCCGGTTATTCGCCGAAGGATATAACGATACCGGACGTGGGCAGAGCGGAAATATATACGGCTTACAGTTCCGTGAAATTTGCACCTGTTCCGCAGTTTGTGAAAAGTCTGGTATGGACGGATTCCAATGAAAGCATTGAAACAACGAAAACAGGACTTATCCGGAAAAGTACCGGAAGATTTCCGGCAAGGGCTGTTTTTATAAGCGATTATTACAGGAACGAATTCTTCCTTAACAGGCGCAATAAGGAAGTAATTGATATTATTTCTGAATCGGATTATTATCGGCTTCTCTGGGATGCCGAACAAATCCTGAATGAAAAGTATCGGGACAGCAATGGAAGCGATGAAGCAATCGGACAATATGCGGATATTGTATCGGATGAATATGACGAGTACACTGATTACTGCGAAGGTCTGCTCGATTACGGAGACAGCACCAAAATCTACGATCTGGCGCAGGAAATAACACAGGGACTGGAGTCCGATTACGACAAGGCAAAGGCTATTGAGCAGTATTTTCTCACCAACGGCTTTGTTTATGATCTGAAATATGTGAAGTCAAGGGGAGAAAATGTGGAAAATTTCCTCTTTAATACAAAGCGTGGGGTTTGCTATGAGTATGCTACGGCGATGGTTCTGCTTTCGAGGGCGGCAGGGATTCCTGCACGATACTGCGAGGGATACCTGGTGTCACAGAAGAATGAGAATTCTGATATCAACACAAATTACGTTGTAACGCCGAAAGAAGCTCACGGCTATCCGGAATTGTATATAGAGGGATATGGCTGGGTCACATTCGAGCCGACAATAGCTCCTGCCGAGCAGCAGGAAGAAAAAATGAGCCTGTCACAAATGCTCATGATAGCAGGAGTTATATTGTTTATCATTCTCGTGCTTATTTTTGTTTCAATAAAGATTTACTCACCGCTTTTACATAAGTTTTTCATTGCCGGATGCAGAAAGAAAACTCCGGGTGATGCTGCAAAGGCAGCAATGTACAGACTTTGCAGATTGTATCGTATTTCTGAGGTGAATACATCACATCAGTCAGCGGAAAAAATAAAAAGTATTTCGGGCGCTGAAGTTTCAGTGCTGGCAGATCTGTTCGATGCGGCAGTTTACGGAGAATCCGCTTTGGACAGCAAAGATAAAGAAATAATCATAAATGCCTATATATCAGCATATGAGGCACTTGTGGAAACAAAGAAAAAGAAGAAAAAGAGACGCATAACGACCGCTTGAGATTTATATTAACGGAGGTAATTATGCAGACTACAGGCAAAAAAAGAATTTTTAAAAGTATTCTGAGTATTCTGACGGCATTGATGTTCTTTGTGGGCATCAATCCGCTGTACGGCGGAAAAATAGATGAAATATCCGCAGCAGAGGACTACCATACATGGCGTCAGATGGATCCACGGTGGGGAAACGTCAGCATGAACGGAACTACAGTTGCAAAGTCGGGATGTCTTATAACATCGCTTTCGATAATGGCAAGGGCTTCCGATTCACTTGACAGCCAGGCACTTGCGAATCTTGGCATCAGCAGAGTGGAAGATTTCAATCCCGGTATACTTGCAAACGCATACACTAACAGAGGAGGTTTCAGCTACGGCGGAGCTATCGCAAGCTGGGGAACGATCGGTCAGATCATCCCACAGATAACCTTTGTAGAAGATTCAAATTTTAAAAGTTATACCCAGTCGGGAATGGCATCTGAAATAAAAGCAATGATGGATCAGGGACTTCATGTCATAGTGAACGTCAACTGGCATTGGGTATATATTGAGGGTGTTGTCGGCGATGATATTTATATGATAGATCCGGCATCCGATACGGTTCTGCTTTATGATGAATATCAGCTCAGCGGCGGAAATGAATACTGGGCACTGACCTGCAAGAATCCGCCTGCACCTTTTAATCCGTCCGGAACAACGACCACGACAACTGCAACTGAAACGACGACAACTACCACCACTACCGAAGCAGCAGCAACAACTACTGCAACTACCACTACCGAAGCAACAACAACTACCACAAAAACTGTAACGACTGTTGCTAATACTAAAGCGACTACTACTACGACAACAACTACTGCCGCAATTCCCGTAACGACAACTTCAACGAAAACAACAACATCTGATATAACTGTCACGGCAATGCATACCGGAGAATACTTCAATTCCGGTACGGCAGAAATAGGTATTTATGATTCCTCCGACTGCACCGGAGAGCCTGTATCATATGTCGTGCCTGACGGAGTGGTGAATGTCCGTGAGTGCATCGGAACTATCGGTCATATAGCAGGAACGGATGATTTCGCCGGCTGGATTGATCTTTCCGGCATGACACTTGTAAAGCCGGAATCTTCCCATGAAAAGGGAGATATCAACGGCGACGGCAAAATAGATATGTACGATCTCGGACTGCTTGGCGAATATCTGAACAGCCTTGCCGATATGCCTGATGGTGTGTCGATGCTGACTGCCTGTGAGATAAAAGCAGCCGATATCAACGGAGACGGCAAGATAAACAGCGGAGATGTTCTGGTGTACCTGATACTTGTCTGCAAATAAGGAGAACAGTTTATGGAATGGACAGAAGTTAATATTTATACAGCTACAGCGGGAATAGATCTGCTGTGTGCAAAGCTTATGGATATAGGAATTAAGGGATTTGTTATTCAGGATGCCGAGGATTTCAACGAATTCCTGGAAAATAAGAATGGTAAATGGGACTATATCGACGAAGATCTTATGGGGTTGTCAACCTGTGAAACAAGGGTAACGGTTTATTTGCCCTCAAATTCTCAGGGAGCAGATATGCTGCTGTCAATACGTGCAATGCTTTCAGAAATGAAGGCAGGTGATGAAGATGGTGCATACGGGCGTCTTGAGGCAGAACTTTCAAGTATTTGCGAAGAGGACTGGGCAAATAACTGGAAGCAATATTTCAAACCGGTAAAGATTGGTGAAAAGCTGGTGATAAAGCCATCATGGGAAGAATATGAAAATGACGGCAGCCGGATTATTCTTGAGATAGATCCAGCATCAAGTTTTGGAACGGGTCAGCATCACACGACAAGATTATGTCTGGAGCTTCTGGAAAAAAGTCTTAAAAAGGGTGACAGAATCCTCGATATGGGCTGCGGCAGCGGAATCCTTTCAATAGGAGCGATGCTGCTTGGTGCGGAAAGCGCCGTTGCTGTTGATATCGAGCAGAATGCAGCAGAAACAGCTCTGGAAAATGCCGTTAAAAATCATATAGATCCCGAAAAATATCAGACATTTTACGGAAATATACTGACGGATGAAGAACTGGCAGACAGGATCGACGAAAAATATGATGTGATAGCTGCAAATATCGTGGCAGATGTACTTATTGCAATGAAGCAATATTTCCTGCGCTATATAAAAGACGGCGGAACTCTGATTGTTTCCGGCATTATTGAGGAGAGAATGAACGAGGTGATCGGTGAACTTGAAAACGCCGGATTCAAAGATCCTCAGATAAATGTAAAGGAAGGCTGGGCAGCAGTCAGATTTACAGCTTGAATATTCCCCTGATAATGGTATTGCTGCACGATATTTTTGTGCAGAACTGTTCAAAGGGATAAATATACAATTTAATATAAGGAGAATGGTAAAAGTGGCACTTTTTAAGAAAAAGAAGAAAGAAGAGCAGATTGAGGAAGCAACTCCGCAGATCAAGGCAGAAAAGGAAAACGAGGCAATAATTCTGGAGGTACTTTCAAAGCTGAACGAAAAACTGAACGGAACCCTTTATGACAACTGCATCATCATGCCAAAGGGATATACGATTGATGTTCAGGTAGGTCATAAGGAGGAGAAAAACGGCGTAAAGCTTGTTCAGGTAATATTTATTGTAAAGAATGATGCGTTTGATGAACCGCTTATTGATCCGGTTGATGCTCAGGGCTCTACAGAGATAGATGCGGCAAAAATGGCAGCGGATATCTTCTATGCAGGATTGTGGCATCCTATAGATCAGTCGATAAACAAGAAAAATCCGATACCTGTTTCGGTTGATTTCCTGAGACAGCACTACGATTTTGATATGTATTGTCAGTCGGTTGTAAGAATCAGGGCGGGCGAGCAGAAAAAAGAACCTGTTATGCTTGTGAAGTTTCTCATGAACGAGCTTCCTAAGTATCTTGGCTCAAAGAAATACTACTGGGTAAGGATCTACCTTGCAAGAATGTATGTGCCGGGAAATGAGGAGAACGATAACAAGTCAAGTGTAAGAAAGATGATCGAGGTCCGTGTGAACGGTTCCGTATGTCCTCAGCTCAACAAGCTCATGGAACCGTATATCGACTCATGGGGCGATGAAGAGGGATTTGCCTGCGAAAAGCAGCACGCTATTTTTGTTCGCCGTGGGGATGATGAATGTCCCTTTGACAAGGAAACTGTAATGAAAGCAGCAGAAGAGTGCCTGAATTCTATGGTGAAGATCGAAAAGAAGGAAGATTATATTGAGCTTGCAAAGAGACTTGAAGAAATGACAGAAAATAAGTATCTTGCTTCAGAAATCAGAATCTTTATTCCGGAGATCCTTGCAAAGCTTACGCTCGGCTATCAGGAGGGCGACAGTCTGTTTTTGATCGAGGGCGAAGGAGATGACCAGAAGCAGATAGAATTCAAGAAAACTCAGCTCAGATCATATTTCTATTTACAGCAGGCAATTCTTGAATTTCTCGGTAAGCGTCCGCCGCAGGAAGATGTCAAGAAAATCGTTGTGAACAGCGTTGCATTCAGGGAAATGATGAAGGTTCAGAAGCAGCTTACAGATCAGGGAAAGGAATTCAAAATGTCTGATCTGTTTGTTCCCGGAACATCTTACAAAATCGGCGAACCCGGATATAAGGTCTGGTAAGCAGAAAATAGGATAGAAGTCTGCCTGAACAGCCGTTTTTTCAAAAAAAAAGAAAAAAGCCTTGACAAAGGTCAGGCTTTGTGGTAAAATATTATTACCGCTTGTAAACGGGTATTAAAGATGTGCATTCACACGCCCGGTACAGCGAGTTTATGAAAAGGCAGGTGCCATAAATGTACGCAGTTATTGAAACCGGCGGAAAGCAGTATCAGGTAAACGAGGGCGATGTTATCTTCATTGAAAAGCTTGCAGCAGAAGCTGACGAGACAGTTACATTCGACAAGGTTGTAGCACTCGGCGCAGACGATGGTCTTAAAATCGGTGCTCCCTATGTTGACGGTGCAGCAGTAGAAGCTAAGGTTATTAAGAACGGTAAAGCTAAGAAGATCACTGTTTTCACATACAAGCCTAAGAAGGGCGAGAAGAAGAAGCAGGGACACAGACAGCCTTACACTCAGGTGAAGATCGAAGCTATCAAGGCTTGATAATGATCCGTGCAGAATTTTATGAAACAAAAGGGAAAATAAGCGGTTTCAGGCTCAGCGGTCATGCAGGAATGGCGGCAAGAGGCAGAGACGTGGCTTGTGCGGCAGTTTCTTCGGCGGTTCAGTTAACGGTGAATCTGCTTGATGAATTCGGATGTTCTCCCGTTGTGAAAACAGGAGATAATATCATAAAATGCACAGCCGGCAATTGTTTTGATGATGCGTCAAGAATGCTTGGACGTCTGAAGCAGCATTTTGAAGCAGTGCTTGAAGAGTTCCCGAACACAATTAAAATCATTATTTCGGAGGTGTAAGTATGTTTAAGATCAGTATGCAGTTCTTCGCTCATAAAAAGGGTGTTGGTTCTACAAAGAACGGCCGTGACTCTGAGTCCAAGAGACTTGGTGTCAAGAGAGCTGATGGTCAGTTCGTTAAGGCAGGAAACATCCTCGTTCGTCAGAGAGGTACACATATTCATCCCGGCGAGGGCGTTGGTATCGGTTCGGATGATACTTTATTCGCAACAGTAAGCGGTAAGGTTAAATTTGAGCGTTTAGGCCGTGATCGTAAAAAGGTTTCTGTTTACGAGCAGTAACCACTTTTAAACGTGCATAAATCCCGAGCAGCTTGCTTGGGATTTTTCTTTAGAAGATCTATCGGGAGGTCGTAAAATGTTTGTAGACCGTGCAAAAATAATCATAAAAGCCGGAGACGGCGGCGATGGAGCAGTCTCCTTTCATAGGGAAAAGTATGTCGCAGCAGGAGGTCCGGACGGCGGAGACGGCGGCAGAGGCGGAGATGTTGTCTTTCAGGTCGATGATAACTTCTCGACGCTCATTGACTTCAGGTATAAAAGAAAATATTTCGCCGAACGTGGACAGAACGGCGGTGCGAGAAACTGTACAGGCAGGAGCGCAGAGCCGCTTATTATAAAAGTTCCCCGTGGAACTGTTGTCCGTGACGCAAAATCCGGAAGAATAATGGCGGATATGTCAACCGATGAACCGAAAGTTCTTGCCAGAGGGGGCAAAGGAGGCAAAGGCAACGTACATTTTGCTACTCCCACAAGGCAGATCCCGAAATTTTCAAAGCCGGGTTTTCCCGGAGAGGAATTTGAGGTTTCTCTGGAACTTAAACTCCTTGCAGATGTTGGTCTGGTGGGATATCCTAATGTAGGCAAGTCAACGCTGATTTCCGTTGTCAGTGCCGCAAAGCCGAAGATCGCAAACTATCATTTCACGACCCTTACACCCGTACTCGGTGTTGTAAGGACAGGTGAGGAGAAATCTTTTGTAATGGCGGATATTCCGGGACTTATCGAGGGGGCAGGCGATGGAGTCGGTCTTGGTCACGAATTTCTCAGGCACGTTGAACGATGCCGTCTTATCGTCCATGTGGTGGATGTTTCCGGCATTGAAGGACGTGATCCGAAATCTGATTTTGAGATAATCAACAAGGAACTCGCCAAATTCAATGAGGAACTTGCAGACCGTCCGCAGATCGTAGCCGCCAATAAATCGGATATGGCTACCAATGAACAGATATCTGATTTCAGGCAGTATATCGAGGAAAAGGGAATCCCGTTCTTTTGTATTTCGGCTGCCA
>UQXS01000043.1 GCA_900545125.1 uncultured Ruminococcus sp. | reverse complement strand
GCGAAG
This sequence comes from uncultured Ruminococcus sp., assembly GCA_900545125.1. Lineage (GTDB taxonomy): Bacteria > Bacillota > Clostridia > Oscillospirales > Ruminococcaceae > Ruminococcus. The sequence continues at coordinate 13,656 of UQXS01000043.1, read as the reverse complement.
CTGACAGAGGGGCTGACCGACAGATTAAAATCTGACTGCGCATCTGCCGTACAATCTTTGTGCGGTGTTGCCTTAAAAATTATCTGATACCGTATGTATTGCGGTATTCCAGCATTTTATCGAGATATTCCTTACCTGGAACGATATCGTTTCTGATAGCGGAAATAATATCCTCCATTGTAACGATAGGATAAACGGTCACGCCGAAATCACGCTTGACTTCCTGAACGGCGGAAAGATCCCCCGTACCTTTCTCCATGCGGTCAACCGTAATGACCATTCCTGTCACGTTTACGTTGGCTGCTGATTTAAGTTTTGGCATTGATTCACGGAGAGCCTTGCCGGAAGTCATAACGTCGTCAATGATAACGACCTTTTCATTGTCTGTAAGAGTTTTTCCCACAAACATACCGCCTTCGCCGTGATCTTTAGCTTCCTTGCGGTCAAAACAGTAAGAAACGTCGATGCCGAATTTATTACTGAGAGCTACGACAGCCGATACAGCCAGCGGAATTCCCTTGTACGCAGGGCCGAAAAGGGTATCCACGGGGATATTATTTTCGTGGATGCATTCAGCGTAGTATTCGCCGAGACGGGCAAGCTGTGCGCCTGTTTTGTAGTTTCCGCAGTTAATGAAATACGGAGCTTTTCTTCCGCTTTTCAGCGTAAATTCGCCGAATGTGAGCACTCCGCAGTCAACCATGAATTTAATAAAGCTTTCTTTGTAAGTCATTTTTTACCTCCATGAATTTCAGGCATCCTGAAATCAGGTTCAGAGATGCTGTTATTATTTACATTATACTACAATTTCTCTGTTTTGGCAAGAGAAAAATAAAAATATATAAAAAATAAAAAAAGTATTGCAAATCTTAAAAAAAAGAGGTATAATAAATATATATCAAAATTCCGGAATTTCCCGTATGACATAAGGAGAATTTATGGCGAAAAAAAGAAACGTACAGCATATTTCAAGTAAAAAGCGCAGCCGTCCGAAAGTAAAATTCAATTTCGGAGTGCTCGTTCTGATATTTGTTCTTTCCTTTGCCTCGTGCTTTGGATTGTATATGTTCGCTGCAAATACCAATGATGATTTTCTCACGGAAGAAACAAAAAATAAAATCGTTGTTCAGAAACAGCCGGAAGGAGATGCGTCAGATGCTGCGGCATCCGATGGCGATACCGTTCCCGGCGGAGAAACTCCATCTTCTGCGCCGGAGGCAGCTGTAAATCCTATTCCGCAATCCGAGGCGGTTGACGCTTCTTATTTTGACAGCTGCTGCCTTGTATCAGATTCTACACTTCTCGAAATGGGGAAGTATACTTCATTTGATGACGTTATAGGCAGTGACGAACTTAATGCTGCCGGATGCAGAAATATTCAGGTCGATTCCGATTACGGCACAATAAAAATCTACGAGATAATTCAGTTCAAAAAGCCGTCGGTTATGTATATAATGCTTGGCAGTGACATTGGTACGTCTTCGGTTGACGATATGATAAGCAGCTATTCTTCGCTTATAAGCGATCTTCATAACTATCTGCCGGATATGAAGATATATATTATGCAGCTGCCGCCTGTGATTTATGATACCGAAACCGTTACCAACGACCTCATAAATCAGTACAACAGCCGCATTCTTGATATGGCAAAGAGCACAGGGGTTTACTGCATTGATACCAATACTGCGCTTAAATCCACGGCAGAGGGCAGGCTTGCCGATGAATACTGGGACGGCGAATCCGGAAAACTTTCGGAAGAAGCATATAAAAAAATAAGCGACTATATCAGAACTCACACTGTTTCATAAACATTACAGTGCCCTACTATATATAGTAGGGCACTGCTTTTTATCATTTAAAGAGAAAAATTAACGTAATATAGCCAAAAACGTATTTATTAAAAGATTATTTAGTGCAAATTGTATGATTACCGGCGTTATTTGCTCTTTATATTGTCACAATATACAATTGACATATGTGATTATATGGAGTATACTTATATAGAGACATGGAAAGAGAGATACAATATATAGTGTAGGAGGTACAGTGAAATGATAATTCATATTGTTAAAAGGGACGGACGGAAAGTTCCTTTTAATATAGAAAAAATTGCAAACGCTATTTTCAAGGCAGCTCAATCCTGCGGCGGAACCGACCTTAATACTGCAATGGACGTTGCAGCCGAAGTGTGCCGGGTGTACGAACAGGAAAATCCCGGAAGAGTTCCGACTGTTGAGGAGATCCAGGATCTTGTAGAAAAGGTGCTTATCGAAAAAGGACACGCCAAAACTGCAAAGGCTTACATCCTTTACCGCTACGAGCGCACACGCTCACGTGAAATGAAAACTAATCTTATGTGCGTGCTCAACGAGCTTACTTTCAGCTCTGCAAAGGACAGCGATATAAAGCGTGAAAATGCCAATATCGACGGCGACACGGCAATGGGTACAATGCTCAAATACGGCTCAGTTTCCGCAAAGGAATATTACGAGATGTACGTCCTCAATCCAAAGCACGCCAAGGCTCACCGTGAGGGAGATATACATATCCACGACCTCGATTTCTATACGCTGACGACCACCTGCGCTCAGATAGATCTGAAAAAACTCTTCACTAACGGTTTCTCCACGGGTCACGGTTATCTCAGAGAACCTAACGATATATCGAGCTATTCGGCTCTTGCCTGCATCGCTATCCAGTCCAACCAGAACGATCAGCACGGCGGTCAGAGCATCCCCACGTTTGATTACGCTATGGCAGACGGCGTTAAAAAGACATACGCATCCAGATATACCCAGAACATCGCAAGAGCACTCTCGCTGATGTGCGGTGTGGATAACGAACAGGAAATCGCTTCTTCGATAAGAAACGAAATCAAGGAAAAATACGGCCTTGTACCTGTACTTGCCGGAAACAACGGCTATCAGGAAAAAGAAGCCGGACTTCTTTCCCAATATGCCGATGCCGGAACTATCGAAAAAATACAGGCTTTCGCCGTGAAAAATGCGGAAAAGGAAACCGATCGTGCTACGTATCAGGCAATGGAAGCTCTTATCCATAACCTTAATACCATGAACAGCCGTGCCGGCGCACAGACTCCGTTCAGCTCCATAAACTATGGAACGGATACTTCCCCCGAGGGCAGAATGGTCATAAAAAATGTGCTCCTCGCTCAGGAGGCAGGTCTCGGAAACGGCGAAACACCGATATTCCCTATTCATATCTTTAAGATAAAAGACGGCGTAAACTATAATCCCACCGACCCGAACTACGATCTTTTCAAACTGGCGTGCAGAGTTTCCGCAAAGCGACTTTTCCCGAACTTCTCTTTCATTGACGCTCCGTACAACCTCAAATACTACAAAGAGGGCAATCCTGATACGGAAATCGCCTATATGGGATGCCGTACCCGTGTTATCGGCAATACATACGATCCCTCAAGAGAAATCGTTACAGGCAGAGGAAATCTCAGCTTTACATCTGTAAATCTTCCGCGTCTGGCTATAAAGGCAGATCACAACGTCGGACTTTTCTTTGATATGCTTGAAGATATGATGGATCTTGCCATAGATCAGCTCATGCATCGTTTCAATATACAGTGCCAGAAACGTGTCAGAAACTTCCCGTTCCTTATGGGACAGGGCATATGGATAGATTCCGACAAGCTTGCTCCTGATGACACGGTAGGTGAGATATTGAAGCACGGTACTCTTTCCGTTGGATTTATAGGTCTTGCAGAGTGCCTGAAAGCTCTTATAGGCGCTCATCACGGTGAGAGCGAGGAAGCCCGTGAACTCGGCATTGAGATCATAACGGCAATGAGAAACCGCATCGACGAGGAATCAAAGAGAACCGGTCTTAACTTCTCTCTCCTCGCTACCCCCGCAGAGGGACTTTCCGGACGCTTTGTCCGTATGGATGCCAAAAAATACGGCATTATCGAGGGCGTTACCGACCGTGATTACTACACAAATTCGTTCCACGTTCCCGTTTATTATCCTATCAGCGCTTTTGATAAGATAAAAATAGAAGCTCCGTATCATGAACTTACAAATGCAGGTCATATCAGCTATATCGAACTTGACGGAGATCCCCTTGAAAATCTCACGGCTTTCGAGAAGATCGTCCGCTGTATGAAAGAATCAGGTATAGGCTACGGAGCTATCAATCACCCTGTTGACCGTGACCCGTGCTGCGGATATACCGGAATCATCGGCGATACGTGCCCCTGCTGCGGCAGAAAGGAACATACCGATACGGTGGCATTTGACAGGATCCGCCGTATTACAGGATATCTTGTCGGAACGCTTGACCGCTTCAATAATGCCAAGCGAACTGAGGAACACGATAGAGTAAAGCATAATATATAAGGTGATAAAATGGAATTAAGAATTGCCGGAACTGTCAATGATTCTATCGTTGACGGTCCCGGAATAAGATTTACTGTATTCACCCAGGGCTGCCCTCATAACTGTGAGGGCTGTCATAATCCCCAGACACACGATTTCAGCGGCGGTACGGTAATTGATACTGATGAGATACTGGAAAAAATCAAGGCAAATCCGCTTCTTGACGGCGTGACTTTCAGCGGCGGTGAACCGTTTTGTCAGGCAGAGGCTTTAGCATATCTTGGCAGACAGATAAAGGCTCTTGGTCTTGATGTGGTGACTTATACCGGGTATACCTTCGAGAAACTTCTGTCTGAACGTGACAAAAATCACTGGGGCGAACTTCTTGAAACAACGGATTTTCTTATAGACGGGCGGTTTATTTTAGCTCAGAAGGACTGGAATATCAGATTCCGTGGAAGCTCTAATCAGCGTTATATCGACTGCCGGGCAAGCCTTGAAGCAGGAAATGCAATTGAATGCGAACCGTGATTAAAAGCTGAGATACTGTTCCCATGGCAATCGGACATCCATGAAAAAAAGGATGTCCGATTTTATTTTATGTTATACTCTCCAGTTTGACACGAAGTTTTTTGATTATCTTTTTTTCCAGCCGTGAGATGTAAGACTGCGAAATTCCTATCTGATCGGCAACTTCTTTCTGAGTGAGTTCCTTGCCGTTTATCAGTCCGAACCGCATTTCCATGATCTCACGTTCACGGTCGCACAGACCGGCAACGGCGTCACGGAGAATTTCACGTTCCGCTTCGGTCTCGATCCCTTTATTAACGACGTCTTCCTCCGTGCCAAGTACGTCTGACAGAAGCAGTTCGTTGCCGTCATAGTCTACGTTCAGCGGTTCATCGATCGAAAGGTCGTTGCGGTACTGAGAGGATTTCCGCAGGAACATAAGTATCTCGTTTTCAATACACCTCGAAGCATATGTGGCAAGCTTGATATTTTTGGTCGGGCAGAATGTATTTACCGCTTTTATAAGTCCGATCGTTCCGATAGATACAAGATCCTCCAGACCGATACCCGTAGATTCAAACTTTTTCGCAATATAGACCACAAGACGCAGATTGTGGACGATAAGCGTATCACGGGCAGACTGGTCGTTTTCAGTAAGCCGCAGAAATACTTCTTCTTCCTCCTGACGTGACAATGGCGGCGGAAGAGTATCAGGCCCGTTGATATAAAAAACGCTGCCGGTGAAAATACTTATGAGTTTTGACTTGATTTTTTTGATAATTTTCATAATGTTCTCCTTAATTTTTCAGAATATCTGGGTTAAAGATAGCCTTTCCTCTGCTTTCCCCCAGACCGATCATGGCGTTTACCGGTTTCTTTTCACCGCTGATGCTATTTATTATTATGATTTCGTCAGGGTGGAAAACAGGCATTATACCGCTGCCTGATACTGTTGTGCATGGCAGAAGTCTGAATCCTTTCGGAAGTTTATCAGAAGCGGAAGAAGCTTCCGGAAAATTTTCCCGGTCGCAGACTATGACGGGAGCGCCGGTGAAAATATCGGTCAGTGCATTGCCTGTATCAGCAAGTCCGCAGAGATCAACAGACCTGTTTCCGCAGCGTATGGACACACGGTAATCCGCATTGGCGGAGGATTTTTTTATGTTAAAACGTCCGGCGGCACATACAGCAAAATACATGACAGCCGTTGTTGCAAGGAGAATGATAATGGAAAAGTCTATGTAAAAATACGAGTTTTCCATGTGCATAAACTGCGGTGAAAGCCATGAATAAACAGCATAAACTGTTCCGGCGAGAATGAAATTAGCCGAGAAAAAGGCGGCGGTATTGATGAAGAGTCTTTTTTTCCCGTGGATTCCAAAGGCAATCATGACAATTGTTACGGCAGCGGCAAGCTTTATCAGCGTTACAATTATCCCGTTTATCCGTGGAACGAGAATAAGCAGAGAAAAGATGCTGCTATACGCCGAAGAAATAATGCACCGGCTTGTTTTCATGGGGGAGTGAGTAAAGGCAGAAGTCATCCTGAGCAGAAAAAAGTTTACATAAATATTGAGTATCAGCAGTACGTCAACATAGATTGTCTGCATATCTTTATCCGCCTTTCTTTTATGTTGCCTTAATAATATTATAATGCGGACAGCCTGAAAAATATGTCATAATCCGTCAGGCATAAAAAAAGCAGAGCCGAAGCTCTGCCGTTATTTTCAGAAAAGAGGGAGAATAATAAAACTTAGCAGCATGAGAAGAGCAACTCCAAGAATCAAAATTCTCATCCAGAGTTTTTTTCCGTCGCCTGAATTATTTTTATCATGAGCCATATTGAACACCTCTTAATGTCTTTTTTTCGTTCTTTTTTTCCGATTCGGAATGTAATCGGTAAAAACGTCTTTTCTTTTCCGGTCGCCGTAAGCGGACTTGCGGCGGTCGAATTTTGGCTTTGAACCGCTGTTAGTGCGTCTTGATATGTCGTTGTTTGAATATCCTTCTTTCAGCAGTCTGACTTCAACAGGATGACCGTTTACTTTCATGGGGTTGGTGCTGTCGATTATATAGTCGGATTCAGCTTCGGGAATTTCAACGGTGGTGTGATTATCGTAAATATCAATTTTGCCGAAATCACGTCCGGACATTCCTGTTGCATCTGTAAGAGCGCCGAGAATAAAATTGGGAGCGATCCTTTTATTTCGTCCGATATTAATATCAACTCTGACAGTTTTCCCGTTCTTTCTTTTGCCCTGCCTGAGAGGAGCCGGATTTCTGAATTCAGGGAGATTATCCACGGCGTTCTTTATCATGCTGCTGATAACACGGGCAGCGGCTTCTCTGCTGTCGATGCCTTTGGATTCAAGGCGGTCAATGACGGCATAAGCATGATGTATTGCTTCCGAAGCGGAAATATCGTCGGCAATGGATTCCATTTTCATTGCGGTTATTTCGTCTTTTGTAGGCATAGGAAGCAGTTTTATTTCGGCACGGATATATTTTTCGATAGCTTTCAGTTCAAAGAGCTGACGTCTGCCGCTGATTATCGTGTAAGCAGCGCCTTTTTTTCCGGCACGTCCGGTACGTCCTATTCTGTGGATATAATATTCGTTATCCTGTGGAAGATCGTAATTGAAAACGGCATCCACATCGTTTACGTCGATACCTCTTGCGGCGACGTCGGTAGCAACGAGGATCTCGGTTGCCTTGTTTTTGAAACCGTTCATTACCTGAGTACGCTGAGATTGTTTCATATCGCCGTGAAGTCCGGCGGCACGGAATCCGGTTTTAATAAGTTCCTCGTTAAGCTGGTCAACCATTGCCTTGGTATTGCAGAATATCATTGCTGATGACGGCGAATATGCTGCAAGGAGGAGTTTAAGTGCATCGGTTTTTCTGCCCATAGGCACTTCAAAATAGAACTGCTGTATAAGATCAACGGTTTTCTGGGCGGATTTAATCTTTACCTGAACAGGATCATGCTGATATTTTTCTGTTATCGCCATGATAGCAGGAGGCATGGTAGCGGAGAAGAGAACGGTCTGCCTTTCAGCCGGGGATTCAGCCAGAATAGTTTCGATATCCTCACGGAATCCCATATTCAGCATTTCGTCAGCCTCATCGAGAATAAGGCATCTGAGACCGTCCAGTCTGATAGTACGGCGTCTCATATGATCGAGGACACGTCCCGGAGTTCCGATAACAATGTTTGCGCCACGTTTCAGTTCATGAATTTGTTTTTCCATGCTTGCGCCGCCGAAAACGGCACAAATCCGGACGCATTTCTTGAATCGGGCGTATTTCCGCATTTCATCCGCTGCCTGCATAGCGAGCTCACGGGTGGGGCAGAGAATCAGAACGGCAATAGATTTCCGGTCGTTTTCGGTAATACTTTCAACAGCCGGGATTCCGAATGCGGCAGTTTTTCCTGTTCCGGTATTTGAAAGACCCACAACGTCCGCTCCGGAAAGGAGCAGCGGAATGCTTTCCTGCTGTATCTCTGTCATTTCCTCATATCCGAGTTCGTCCACGGCATCGAGGAGTTCCCGGGAGAGATTTAGTTCATTGAATTGCATATTTTATCCTTTCATTAAGACCTGTCTGCAAAGACATCATATATTGTAGATCATTGCAGTATAAGTAGGGATAGGCCATTTATCGCAGGGCATATTCATTTCTATTTCGTCGGCAACACTTCTCATGATATCCATTTCAGCGAGAACGTAATCATGGAAACATTCAGCTTGTTTTTTGATATCGTTGATTTTGCAGGCTGATTCAAGCTGTGATTCAAGGCGTTCAATGGAATCGTAGAAACGATCGGCAAGATCATTAAGTTTTGCGGCAATTTTTTCTTCTGAATAGCTTGTCATGCCGATCTGCTTTTTAACGGATATTGAGCAGCAGACGGAGCTTACATAGTCAAGCGCAGCAGGCAGGAGTTTTTTGCGTGCCATTTCAATCATTGTACGTGCTTCGATCCTGATGGTTTTGGAGTAAGTTTCAAGAAGAACTTCTGTTCTCGCCTTCAGTTCGTTGGGGGTGTAGATGTTGAACTTGCGGAATATCCTTATATTTTTCTCGTCGGTATAATGGGGGAGACAATCGACGGTAGAAGCGTAGTTCGGCAGACCTCTGCGTGCGGCTTCCTGAACCCATTCAGGAGAATATCCGTCGCCGTTGAAGATAATGCGTCTGTGTTTCCGGAGAACATCTTTAAGTAATTTTTTGACTTCGGACTCAAAGTTATCCGAGCCTTTAAAGCTTTCGAGAGCATCGGAGAACCAGCTCAGTTCTTCGGCAACGATCGTATTGAGCAGCGCATTGGGGCAGGCTATATTATCGGAAGAACCGACCATACGGAATTCAAAGCGGTTTCCGGTAAACGCAAATGGAGAAGTACGGTTTCTGTCCGTTGAATCCTTGGGGAAAGAGGGGAGGGCATTGACTCCGATCTCGAAAGTACTTGTCTGCGTTTTGTAGACGCCGTCCTCTTCGATAGCTTTAAGAACAGCGTCGAGTTCTTCACCGAGGAACATTGAAATTATTGCGGGGGGGGCTTCATCAGCTCCGAGACGGTGATCGTTTCCGGCGGAAGCTGCGGAAATACGCATAAGATCGGCATATTCGTCCACTCCCTTGATAAGTGCGCAGAGAATGGTCAGGAACTGTAGGTTTTCCATGGGAGTATCGCCGGGATCGAGAAGATTCTGTCCGTCGTCGGTGGACATAGACCAGTTGTTGTGCTTGCCTGAACCATTGACTCCCTCAAAAGGTTTTTCATGGAGGAGGCAGACAAGACCATGACGGAGAGCGACTTTTTTCATAACTTCCATTGCAAGTTCGTTCTGATCCGTGCCCAGATTGGAAGTAGTGAAGATAGGTGCCATTTCGTGCTGTGCAGGAGCGACCTCATTGTGTTTGGTTTTTGAATAGATGCCCAGCTTCCAGAGCTCGACGTCAAGATCTGCCATATATTCGGCGATTCTTGGCTTGAGATTAGCGAAATACTGATCGTCAAGCTCCTGACCCTTGGGAGGATTTGCACCAAAGAGAGTTCTGTCCGTAAGAATAAGATCCTCACGCTGATCGTACATTTTTTTATCTATCAGGAAATATTCCTGTTCAGCCCCAACGGTTGAAGTTACACGTGTAACTCTGTCGTTGCCGAAAAGTCTGAGAAAGCGGACAGCCGATCTGCTGAGGGCATCCATGGAGCGGAGGAGGGGAGTCTTTTTGTCGAGGATTTCTCCTGTATACGACACAAAGACAGTGGGGATATAAAGGCTGCCCTCTTTGACGAAGCAGTATGAGGTAGGATCCCATGCCGTATAGCCTCTTGCCGTACTGGTCTGTCTGAGACCGCCGGAAGGAAAGGAGGACGCATCCGGCTCGCCTTTGACGAGTTCCTTGCCGGAAAATTCCATAATTGCATTACCGCCAGGGGTTGTATTTATAAAGGAATCATGTTTTTCAGCGGTAGAACCGGTCAGCGGCTGGAACCAATGCGTATAGTGGGTCGCTCCTTTTTCAACTGCCCAGTCTTTTATTGTATTTGCAACAATATCGGCGGTGGTCATATCCATTGCAGCGCCGTTATTGATCGTTTTTAAAAGTGCCTTGTAGATATTTTTCGGAAGCCTTGATTTCATTACTTCATGGTTGAAAACATTCTCTGCAAAAATTTCAGGTATATTCATATAAAATCCTCCTGCAACAAAAAGCTGTATTAATATATTGTAGCATATTCTAACGAAAATGTCAACCAAAATCCGGCATTGAAACGCTAAAAAGCAATGTCTATAAAAAAACATAATAATGTGCAGTCTTTTAGAGCGTGTTCACATAAAAACGGAAAATTCCCCGATACAAAGTCAGCATAACATAAAGCAGCACCGCACAAAGAACGCATGACGTACTTTGTGCGGTGCTTATGGAAATTATTTTGATGCAATAAGTTTTTGTCTCATAATTACAAGGTCATAGACGTCTATAACGCCGTCGCTGAGAAAATCGCCTGCCTGCCAGTTTGTAAGTGTATCTTTTCTGATTATCCACTTTTCCAGCATAACAAGGTCGGCAATGTTGAACTTCCCGTTGTCATCTACATCGCCCATGAGAACTGCGTCTGCTTCCAATACAAATACCGTATAGTTGACGCAGTAAGCCGACTGTTCGTTTGAACCGAGAGTTACGTTATCCCCGGCGCTGACGGACATACTGTAAACGTCAAATTCAACGCCGGAACTGTTAACGGCGGTCATATCCGTTTTGATGCAGCCAATCATCCATGGCGGAACTTTCTCAACTCTGCTGTCGAGGGCAATATATACCGTTATATCTTCGGCTGCCGTAAATTCTGCCGCATTTTCTGTATAATTCTTTGAATCGCAGGCAGTCCGGATGTACTCAGCGCCCTGCAAAGCTTCCGGAAGTTCCGTATATGTTACATCTCTGTCGCCAAACACGGGAGATCCCACCGAAACCGTGGGAGCAATCGACCAGTCCGAGCAGTTTTCAGTGTCGAACACTTTCAGATCTTTTATAAGCCTGCCGTTCATCGGAGCGGTGTTCCTGTCAAAAACAAAGCTGTCCAGATTGAGAAGATAGCCGTCGCCTCCGGTAAAACGCAGATAAAGATTATTTACGCCTGAAATTGCCGGAATGTTCAGTTCTATGTCTTTATAGTCTGAAAATCCGCTTGTTCCGGCGAAATTCAGCGAAGCGGCAGGCGTTCCGCTGACAGTACCGAGATACAGCTCGATTCCGCAGGCATTTCCGGAAAGCTTTGCTTTGAAGCTTCTTGCGCCGTCCTCAAAATCAACGTTGCGGAACATTATCCAGTCGCCGTTTTCAATAAAGCCTATATTCTGACCGCCTGATGCAAGATCTTCAATACGTACTCCCTGCTGGGACGAAAAGCTTTCGGCTTCGATAGTTTCAAAGGCGGATATAGTTTCGGTGATGCCGTTGTATTCCACCGGATCTCCGGCGAGTTCGTTGAGATACATTTCAACGTTTGTATAATCATCTGCGGAGAGACTTACAATACTGCCGTCAGAAGCATCATTCGGGTCAAGTCCATGCTCTTTTTCCCATGCATCGGGCATACCGTCATGGTCGCTGTCAGCAGGCGCAGTGCCACCCTTGAAATTACTGCTGTCCGGATATCCGCCGACATCATTCTGACTGTCGATTATTCCTTTGAGACCTGCCTTGCTGCCTGTATATGTGTACGTACCGTTTGAAACTTCTTTCAGATAGCGTGAATCAAGGTAGTCATATTTCGGGAAGTTTGCGCCTGCCGCAGCAATAACGCTCTTATATGCGTCGTCAGCCGACTGCGTATTTACATAGGATTCAAAGAAAGGCGAATCACTGCGTACATCGGCATCGGTTGAATTTTTTCCGCCGGATTTTGCTTTTCCCTTTGCCCATGCATCATCGCCGGAATCAAGTATGGCATTTCCCTTGCTGTCTGTCATTTTATTGCCGGAAACATACATTTTCTGCATATCGTTTGTACCCAGTTCGTTTCCGTCCAGCGAAACCACATGGAGATTTGTGTTGCTGACTGCACCTGCTTTATAATAATTATTCACGAATTGCAAACGTCTTACGCCGCCGTCCGTTGTGCGGTCACGCCAGTTATATATGACATTGTTGCGAAAATCAAGCTGTCCGCCGTAGGTTTTGGCATCCTGTTCCATGGCGCCTGCCAGTGATACGTTTCTGCCAGTATTGTCAACAAGCAGATTATGGTGAAAACTGCCGGTATATCCGCTGATGGAAGCCGCAAAGGAATGAGGCTCGGTCTTATTTCGGTCGTTGGCGTCATAATGGACTGATTCGTTCAGTGATTCTGCGATGATATTCCACTGGAACGAGATATTCTGCGCCGAACGGGAGCTGAATCCCTCGTCAGTTGCCCATGAGATAGAACAGTGATCAACAATGCTGTGATTACAACTGCCAAGTCCCATTCCGCCGGTTGATTTTCCGTTCATATCGCCGACACGCACACGGATATCCCTGATAACAACATCCTGTGCGCCCATAGCGCCGAAGTCGTAATTGATGAGGGTGATACCGTCGCCGGGAGCTGTTTGTCCTGCAACATAGACATCGCCTCCGTCATCCGGAATGCACAAAACGCTTTTAAGTTCTATAACGCCGCCTACCTTGAACACAACTATCCTTGGACCTTTTTCGACTTCCAGAGCCTGACGGAGACTTCCTGCACCGCTGTCGTTCAGATTTGTGACCTCTACTATTCTGCCGCCCCGTCCGCCTCTTGCGTAGCGTCCGTAGCCCTCTGCCGTAGGGAACGCAAGACGTGCAGGATTAAAGCTGTAAACAGCGCCCTTGGTGATATTTCCGCTGCTGTCGGCTTCGTCAACTCTCCAGTAGTAGGTATTTACCGAGGAATAGCTGCTGTCAAGATCATATTTTGTATTCGTCTGACTTCCCTTGTATTCAGGGGAATTTTTATCTGCAGATATCACACTGTCATAGTCCGTACCGATATAGATATCGTGCGATACAGCGCCTTTTCCTGCCGTCCATGAAAGACCGTCTGCGGTTTCATGATGTTTTTCACCGTCGGCAGGGGACATCTTTGAGATAGATTTTACAGGGTCGGCGCCGTCGAGTTCAATGGCGTTGAGCCATGCATTGTTTACAGCTCCGTTGCCCTCCGGCTTTATGAGAACGGTAACGGTCTGCCCCGATTTTACGTCGAATTCTGCAAATGAGATTCCGGCGTCGTCTTCGTTTTTAACACGGGTGGGAC
>UQXS01000042.1 GCA_900545125.1 uncultured Ruminococcus sp. | reverse complement strand
ATTCCTCGCTTTATACATAGGAATCTCTGCTGTCCCGCTCTCACAGGCAATAAGCTCAAACAATATCACAGCTTATGCAGCATCAGGAGATATCAGAAACGATATGAAATGGGGAACACTTAAAATCGGCGGTGCAGGTTTCGTTTCAGGCATCGTAACAGGACAGAAAGAAATGTACCTCCGTACCGACGTAGGAGGCGCTTACAAGTACAACTACGAAACAAATCAGTGGGATCAGCTTTTCGGATTTTTAACCGAAGCTGACCGTGGTCTCCTCAGCGTTAAGGGAATTGCTATAGATCCAACCAACGACGATATAGCTTACTTCCTCTGCGGATGCGCTTATTTCTCCGATGCAAGAACCGTTATCTTCAAAACCACTGACGGAGGAAAAACTTTTACTGAAGCTGATGTCACCGAACATATTCAGGTTCACGGCAACGGTGACGGTCGTGAATGTATCGAGCCTATTGCTATTGATCCCGATAATACTGACACTATTTATGCCGGCGGCGATGTTACGGCAGGCAAATCCGCTCTTATCAAGTCTACCGACGGCGGCAAGACATGGAATCCTGTTATGGGATATGATGCTCTCGGACTGTTCCCCGGCGAACTTAAATACCCTATGTGGACTGACAACATGGTAAGAGGCAGCGAACCCTCCAAAGAATACAACCAGCAAAACGGTATCGGCTGTATCCTCGTAGAGGGCGGCAAGGTCTATGTAGGTACATCAGTTACAGGACAGACCAACATTCACGTTGCAAATGTCAAGGATGATAAATTTACCGAGCTCTCCGCTGATCTCCCGAATGCAAATTATCCCTGCTCGATCACAAGCGACCATAACGGCAATATCTTCTTTACCTATATCGCAGGTCTGGCGTTCTCAGGCGGCGCAGGCGGAGCTTACAAATATAATACGTCAACAGGCAAAGTAACTGACATTTCTCCATGCGGCAACGCTATCGGCATGATCGAAGCTGACGAAAATGATCCCGACAAACTTCTTGCAAGAACCTGCGGCGTATGGTCGGATCAGTGGTACGAAAAAGAATGGACTGACACCAGCATTGCATGGGGCGATCACTTCTTCCGTTCAACAGACGGCGGCGCTACATGGACAAATATTACTCCCGGTCAGGGCGAAACTATCTACGGCGAGGGCGATCCGTACAAGAAATTCGTTTCACTGCCTATGTCAACAAACGGATACGATTGGATCTACGGCAAAGCCTGCCACTGGGGAAGCGGTATTCTTCTGGATCCCAGAGATCCCGACAGAATTCTCCTTACTTCCGGAAACGGAGTTTTTGCCTGCGATAATGTATGGGATGAAAAGGATATTCAGTTCTACTTCCAACCCGACGGCGTTGAAGAAGTCGTTTCTCTTGATTTTGTAAGTGTTCCGGGCGGAGCAGCTTATTCGGCTATCGGCGACTATGACGGCTTCATCCACACAGACGTTACTTCTACTCCCCAGCAGTATACGCCGAATATCGGCTCAACAAGCGCTATCGCTTACTGCCCGTCTGATAAAAAGGTTCTCGCCCGTGTGGGAGAAAATGAGGCAAAGGGATATTACAGTCTTGACAGCGGAAAAACATGGACAGAACTTAAAGTTCCAAACGGCGGCGGAAAACTTGCCATCACTCAGCTTGACGACGGAACATACCGCTTTATCAAGGCAAGCAAGGATAACGCTTCTATTCAGTACACCGATGACTTCGGTGCAACATGGTCATCCTCAACAGGTCTTGAAGGCACAAAAACTACCTATCCCCTTGTTGATCTTAACAATCCTGCTGTAGTTTACGGTTCGGGAATAAAGTACAACGACTACTGGGCATCAGATACGAACAAAAAAGAACCTACTCTCGACGACGCTCAGTATAACTTCTATATCAGTACCGATTACGGCGCAACATTCAAAAAGACTACTGTCTGCAAATATGATATGTGCGACCATACCGGCGATCTTGCTTACATTTCTGAGGACAAAGTTGCTATGGCTGTAGGCTGGAACGGTCTTTATATCATTTCCGACAACGGCAGCAGCATTGAACAGACAGATGTTTTCTATGCCAAAACTATCGGCTATGGCGCTCCCGAAAAAGAGGGCGGCCCTAATACCCTCTTTATCTACGGCAGACCGCAGGAATCCGACCCTGAGGGCATTTACCGCTCTACCGACGAGGGTAAGTCCTGGGTTCTTATTAACACGGATCACATCTACGGCGGTACAGGAAACGGAAACTACATCGTCGGTGATATGAACGAATTCGGTAAGCTGTATATGTCAACGGTAGGATGCGGTATCGTTTACGGTGAACTCTCTACAGGTGTTACACCCGATCCTGACGTAAAATACGGAGACGCTGACTGTGACGGCGATGTAAAGCTCAATGACGCTGTACTTGTTATGCAGGCTGTCGGAAATCCCGATATATACGGTGTAAACGGAACTGACAAGACACATATTACAGCTAAGGGACTCGACAATGCCGATGTTTCCAACAGGGGCGATCTGCTCACCAACGCTGATGCTCTTGCTATCCAGAAATATCTCCTTCATTTAATTGATAAGCTTCCGGAATCATAAAATAACAAAAACCGGTGCATTTTCGGATGCACCGGTTTTTTTATGGAATCATACAGTAACTATTATTTTTTCGGCATCTGTTTTGCGAATGGCAATAACAGCACCGCTGATAAGATATGCCGCAGGGTCGCCGCCGGAACTTATATGCAGACATTCTACCACAGCTCCGGAAGTAAGTCCAAGATCCATAAGGCGGCTGCGCATTTTTCCGTTCATGGTCAGTTCACTGACGCAGCAGCTCTCTCCTTCTCTGAGGGAGCAAAGATTGGTCGTATTTTTCATTCTATGCCCTCCTACGATATCATATGCCGGACGAAGATAAGAGGTTCAGAATTTATCGTGATACACGCTGATTTCAGTAACTATTCCACCGGATGTCCCCTTTATCTCTACCCCCTCTATACGCTCAGAACTTATACTGCCAAAGCTCACGATATCCGACAGATCCTCGCCGTTATAGCCGCTGTATCTGCAAAAAAATGCTTTATGCATTCTTGAAGCGATCTTGTCGTCAAATTCAAGGGCACTTTCAGGATCGTACAGAAATTCTCTGTTAAGTTCGCTGTATTTATGACGAACTATCCCGTAGGATAACACTTCGTTATCCTGAAGCTCATATGTGCCGTATTCTCCGCCCATGTCAGCCATATGGAAGTTACTTATAAGACGTCTGCCGTTCATGGAAAAGCCTTTGGCAATAAGCTGATCGTCACTGTAGGAAAAAATGGCAGGATCGCTGACAGGAGTTATCCTGACGCAGTTATCGCCTCTTATATATGGATAAGTTCCGCAGAACTTGTACGATAAACTTACAACGCCGTCCCACATGGTCGATTTACCGCTTACATAGATATAACCGGTCTGAGTTGAATTATCCTCATGAGTGACATAGGGCAGCGTATAATAACTGTCCATAAGCTGGTTGAAAGTGATATCCGGCTTCATGCCCGGCTCGATCTGATTCTGGCAGAGAAGCGACGTAAAGCCTCTGGAAACCAGCGATACTATCCTGCTGCCGCCGGAATATGTCTCTTTAAGAGTATCTATAAGCCCGTGATGTACAAGCTTGTTCCCGATGTAGAAAAATATCTCCGAGGAATTTTCAAAATCCTCCGAAACGGCACATAATCTTGCATTAAGTAGAGTATACGGCAGATAGGCATTTTTACGGAAAGTAAAACTAAGCAGCCGGACTTCCGTCATCTGCGTGCCGTCGATTTTCTTTACAACGATCCGGGGTGTCATACGCTTTCCACCTCCGAAACGCTGTCTCCGGTGACGAGAACTACCGAGACGCCGGCAAAATCCTCCCCCTTGTCCTCGGCGCTGAACGACTGTACACGGCAGTTCCCGAAAGCAAATCCTCTGTATGTGACGGTATAAGATTCACCGCTGCGCAGCATATCGGAAGCCGTCTTGACAAAATCAAGCGGCGCATCACCGCTGCATATCCTGCCTGAAAATGTCAGCTTCATTGATTTCGGACAGGTATTTGTGACAACAGCTCCGCCTGAAACAAGAGATTCTTCGGTAAAACTGCGGACAGCAGCAGCCTTGAAATCCTCGCACCAGAGCGTAAGCGTACCTATCGTAACCGGAACTGATTCACGGTTAGTTATTGTCGTAACCAAATTTAATTTACGCTCCTCTCCAATCGGATAATGCCGCTGAACGACAGCTTTGCAGTCAGTACAAGACGGCGGATATTAGAATCAAATTTCACGGTCATTCCCTTGAAAGAGCCGTTGAATCCGGCAAGAGCAGCCGCTATAAATTTATCATAATAACGGTATATATCGGTCATGGAACAGTTTTCCGGCGCTGTGACCTTTATTTCCATTTCCGCCTTGTAGGGAATATAGACTGTGTAAAGAGAATATATCGGCGCACTGCTTTCAAAGGAACTGATATCCACAACCGTGAATATATCCTTGCTGCGGCTTTCCATGCGGACGTTATCAAAAGCGCTGTAAACATTATGCGCTCCGTTTTCTTCAAGTTTTGCCTTTACGGCATTGATGATAGTTTCAAGCATTCCGGACCTCCGTTCTGCGAATCATACTCCGGTAAATGTAAATACACGGGGCGAAATAAGATCGCTGCAAATTTCAAGATAATCACGGAGCAGCTTTTCCGAATTTGCGATAAGAGTTTCGGAACTGTCCGTAAGCATTTTTCCGCCATACGTTATCTGAGTGCGGTCACGTGCCGATTCAAACTGAACGAAACGATGATTCGCAATAGCCGCACCGAGAAATGAAAGACGCACATCTGTCTTGTCTGCATCCGGAAGAAGCATTTTTTCTGTTTCGGTAATGGCGAGTTCGATAAACGGCGTATATTTTTCAATATCGTCCTCTCCGGAGAACAATCTGAAAAGCGATTTTACAGATTCAATATTCATATGTGCCTCCTACCCGATAGAAAATTCGGAAGTTGAGTCTGCGGCATCATCTGACGGTTCAAGCTGAACCTCAACGCCTCTGCCGAAGCATTTTTTCTCAAGAAACTTTTTAAGTTCGATAAGCTGCGGCATATTCATAGTCCTTGCCGCAACTGATGTTATATCAGCCGCTGAATGACCGCCGTTAAAGTAAGCCAGCTTGCGTATATCCCGGCGAAGTTCATCCTGTGCCTGTTCAATATCTCCGGAAACAGGCGAACTTTCTATATTACCGGCAGAAAAATGCTTGGTAACACCTGCTCCAACCTGTGCCGGAACAGCCACGAAACTCCATTCATAGGCATCTGTAACATCGTCAATAATCTTGTGAGCGATCCTGCCGCCGTATTCCTTTCCAGAAATGTGAGCGCATCTGTCGTTGCCGCATACGGAACATATCCGTCTGGCAGCCGAACACGAAACGCTTACTTCCTTTTTTATTCCGCCGTCGATCTCGGCAATAAGACTGCTGTTTTTATCAGTTCTTATCATGTAGGCGCTGGCTTTCACGCATTTGTAGGGATCTCCGTTTTTGGTAAGGCGGTTTTCGTCGCATACTATCTCCGTATCAAAAATGCGTGCGGTCTGGTTTGAGGAACTGGGAGCATGATCGAAAATTCCCGTTTTTCCCACAAAAAGTTCAGCGATCTTTTCAAGTGCCTTATCAGAGAATCTTTCCCCGTCACGATCTATTTCATTGTCGCAGAGAATCACAGAAAACACGTATATTTCGTCCTCTGTGAAAGGTCTCCGTGTAAATTTATTGATCTTTTCAAGCATTGCTGTATCCATAATGACTTCCTTTCGTAAAGATCCCTCCTACCGGATACTGAATCGGCAGGAGGGATAAATTTATAGATTTAAGTAATCTTTAAATCAGCTTATAACAAGCACCTTAACGGCATCGGGAGTGATTTTGCGGAAACCGCAGGTAATGGAAACGGTTATCTGATCGAGCTGACGGTCAATAAGCTTGTCTGTCTCCATAACAAGATCGGTGCTTGTGATAAATTCAAGAGCAAAGTTCTTGTCAAGACCGATGATCTTCTTTGCCGGAGCAGCAGAAGTCTTTATAAGTTCCGAACCGAAAGGCAGCATCATCTTTCCGTTAGCGTCAACTCCGCATTCCGAAAGCTGATCCATTGCGGCAATAAGGGATGCATTTGCAGGAGAGGCAAGAACCGTTGTCATGTCAAAACAGTCGAATTCTCCGTAAAGAGAAGCAAGATCGCCATAAGAAAGAGTTGTTGCAGTAATCTGTTCCGCACTTTCCACAAGAACGTCAACCGCCTTCTGAGCCACGTTGAGAGCAAGTCTCACGCCGATGCTTCTGAGCATGATGCCGAAAACGTCAAGACGCTGCTGACGTACCGCCTCATAGGATGCATTGATAACTCTTCCGTATTTTGCAAGAGTTACTGCCGTTGTGCTTTCCTTTACCGTAGCGGCAGGAAGCTGTGTTGACTGAGCAGTTGTCGTATATGCGGCAGTATCGTCAAGATCGCAGCCGAGATACTGTCCCGAATTGCTGATAGTCTTAGCTGCGCATACAGAAGAGATAACTGTTTCGTCGAATCCCTTTCTGATGCAGCGTGTAACAAATTCGGGGAAAAGAACTGCTGTCTCTGTAGATGTGAAGAATTTTTCAACACAGTCGCAGTCAGGGCCGTTTACTCTGATGCTGAATCTCTTGAGCTGTCTTTCAAAAGCATCGAGCTTTTCAAGAGAAGTTCCGCTGTATGCTGATGAGGGATCAAACTCTTCGAGAGCCGCTGTAAAAGATTTTCCGCTGAGATTGTAAAGTCCCTTTTCAAGTCTGATATCGTTATACATAATGTACCTCCAGAATTAATTATTTTTTTCCGACTCATCTGCGAGTCTCATTTCAATTTCAAGTGCCTGAGCGTTTTTAAGACGTGTTTCCGCAAGGACAGATTCATCCTGAAGATTGATATTATCCCACTCAACGCTGCAATAAGCATCGACACCTATAGTGCAGAGAAAAGCGTTTCCAACTTCAGCAATGACCGGCGTAAGAAGCCGTCTGTAATACTCAAGCTCGGATGTAAGGATATCCGCCTGCTGCGATGACATTCTCTCGGTGCTGCTCCATGTAAGACCAAGAAGAAAAGGCGGTATGGAAAGCTTTGCGATAAGCTGTTCCAGAATCTGACGGACGGGAACATTGGTATCAAAAAGCTGATTTTCAGCTCCGATGACCTTTATATCCACATCGCCAACCGCCACAAAATCCTTGACCTGACCGCAGCGTGATGAATTCATGCCGTCTGCCCATTCATGAGCTATCTGCTGTGCTCTTTCTCTGGAATGGATAATATCTCCGGAATCGCCTGTAGGCTTATAAGTTATGGCGTAGCGGACATTGCCTGCACGGTCAAAATTCTGACCGATGCACTCATATATCCTGAGAAGTATGCTGCTGAGCGACGGCAGTCCACGAAGAAGCGACTTACCGCCTGTCAGCGAAGTATAGAGCACTCTTTCCGGATGCTTTACCGTCTTTTCCGTTTCACCTGCTTTGATCCTGTAGCTTCTTGTAAACGGATCTTCTCCCGGAACTATCCGTATTCTTGTCACATCCCCGTTCCAGAGACCGGCGATACGGCGTTCTTCCGGAGCAACAGCAATTTCGCCCACAGCGCTGCCATAGGTCAGCAGACTATCCAGAAAATTATCAATAAAAGTACCTATTGACTGCCCTGTAAGTCCCACCGGAACGCTGTTCATAAAGCGGTCAAGCTGTTCCTGATATTTTTCATCGGAACATATCACCCTGAAACCGCCTGTAAGACGAATTATTTTCATGATAGCCGCATCCAGTACGGGAACAGCTCCCCTGAGCCTGTCATACAGCCTTGCTTCAAGAGGATCTATCACGTCGGGGAGAACATTCCTGCCCGGTATGCGGCGGTCGGCGGTGACGATGTCCGGCGGTATCCGGCAGCTTTCCCTTTTTGATTTAAAGAACTTCATTTTTCCTCCTTTTACACTTTTCTGAACGGTGATGCATATTATCTTGATACTGATACTGCAAAGAAATCGTCTCCCTTTTCCGAAGCGAACATATCGGCAACAAAGTACCGCATATCGTCCATTGCGTGATCGTTTTCCTTAATGGGAGCGTCCGTTCCGGCTTTTTCACTCCAGCGGTAAAGCTGGAATTCCCTGAGAATATCCCTGCACGATTCATGAAATTTCAGCCGGTTCTGTTTAAGTGCGGCGCTCACCTGCCTTATTCCCGTGATAACATCGTTGTCAGCCTTTACGACTCTGAATTTTCCGTGTCTGCGGATACACTCGATAAAGCTTGCAGCAGAGGGGTCAACGATTACCCGTGAGATCTTTCTCCCGCCTGCCAGCTCCTCCAGAGCCGAATAATGTTCCTCGTCCGTGCGTGATACTCCCTCTCTTTTGGAGGAATAGTAATATTCCCTTATGCGGTGCCAGACGCCGCCGTGAAGTCCCCACAGACCGAAGGATGACGGATTAACCGTGCCGTAGTCACAGGAAATGACATAAGTTTCGCACTGAACAGCTCCGCTGAAAACATGATCGGCAGTGCTGAACATAGGGTAGACGACACCTTCGGAAGCAGTCCATTTTCCAAGAACGAAGCGGTCATAAAAAGCCCCGGAATAGAGCCTTTTGTAGCGTTCCTTCATTTCCTCCGAGAGCGACGGATTGTCGTCCATGGTGAAATGGAGATAAAGAACTTTTTTCTCCTCCGCCTTTTTTATCCACTCATTGTAGAACCAGTGGGATGGATTGTCCGGATTGCAGTTGAACCACATTTTTGAACCGCTGACCGAGCATCTTGCCAGAGCCTGTTCAACGAAGGATCTTGGCATAAGTGCCGCCTCGTCGAAGAACACGCCTGAAAGCGTCATGCCCTGTATAAGCGAAGCCGAACCCTCGTCCTTTCCTCCGAAGAGGTAGAACCTGTTTGTCTTTCCCAGAAAGGTAATGTCGATGTAATTCCTGCTGACCTTTTCAAGGCACGTGCAGCCATATTCCCTGAGTACAGGCAGCAGCGGAACAACAACATTTCTGCGCAGGGAGGTCACTGTTTTGCCGCAAAGTGCAAATGATGCTCCGTTAAAGGCGGAGGATGCCCAGAAAATAAACCCCACAGACATGGAAAGCGTTTTACCGCTTCTGACAGCGCCGTCGCAGATGATAGCGTCACGATCCTTATATTCAGGATTTTTCCACCAGTTCATGGTGATCTTCTGCTTTCGTGAGAGCCTTTTAATCATCAGAACCAACCTCTTCCCCGGCAGACGATGTCAGTGCAGCGATAAGATCGGCAGCCTTGTTCCGGTCAGAGCACGAATTTTCCAGTTCAAAGAGTTTTTCCAGAGCTTTCAGCCTGTCAAAGAGCCTGACCTCCACGCCACCACCTTTTACACGTTTTATTTCCGAAACATTAAAAAGATCAAGCTTTTCAATGACCTCCGGCGGAGGGAGTTCGTCGGCGAATACCAGATACACCGCATCGGTACAGTTTCCGAATGCAAGACGTTTAAGTCCTGCGGAAACATTTCCGCTGCCGTCGAGTACCTCTTTCAATCCTGCGATAGTGCGTCTGCATTCTGCTGATTTCAGGCATTTTATCCCCTCGGCAAGAGCGTTTTCTCTTCCGAATCCTGCCTTTTCAGCCGCCTCCGACACATTGCCGAGCAAAACGTAATAGCCGCAGAAAGCGTTTCGTTTTGCTTTAAGATCGTTTTTTTCCTGCAAATCATATGACCTCCTTTCGTTTATGAGCGGCATCACCGTTCATAAGGGGTGCGAAACGGAGCATCATACAACTAAAAACCGTTGTACGGAAGATAAAACAAAAAAAGACTTTGTAGGAATAAACAACTACAAAGCCTTTATAATTCAAATATATATAGATTTTAGACAAAGAAGCCTGTAACAAATGCCGTTCCGGATGCTGCAAGAGCCACAACGATAAGAGGCAGATCAAGGTATGCAAGTACGACTGCCATTATAGTTCCTGCAACCGCAGTGACAATGTTTCCGGTGCTGTAAAAGATTGCCGGAATGGTCATTGCGCTCAGCACCGCATAGGGGATATAGTAGAGAAAACTCTTGAAAAATCCCGATTTTATTTTCTTTCTGAAAAATGTAAAGGGAATCATTCTGATAAGATAGGTCACGCCTGCCATGACCAGAATATAAACCGCAACGCTCATTTTTCTGCCGCCTCCCCGTCATCCTTAACAGGAAAAATAACAGCAGCCAGAGCCGAAGCGGCAATTGCGCTGATTATCACAGCAAATCCGCCGCTTATCATGGTGAACACATACCGCATGAGGATGCTTGCTCCAGCCGCCAGAAGAACAGCAAACAGAACATTTTTCTGTCTTTTTGACGGCGGAATAATTATTGCCAGAAACATTCCGTACAGAACAATGCCCATAGCGCTGCTTATTGAAGTTGGAAGAAGCTGACCTGCGCTGACGCCCATAGCCGTTCCGGAGACCCATCCCAGAAAAGCAACAAATATCATACCGTACATATACGCCGGAGTCAGTGGCTCTTTCTGGGCAGAACACACAGCAAATATCTCGTCAGTGATGCCGTAGGAAGCCGCAAGCCTGTGAGGAGTAGTAAAACTGCTGTCCAGCTTCTGTGAAAGCGAGATTGCCATAAGAGAATAGCGGATATTTATAGTAAGCTGAACGAGTATCATTTCAATAAGCGCACCGCCGGCAGCAATTATATCAATACCTGCCGCCTGTCCTGCCGATGTGAGGTTAGATGCAGATATAACAGAGGCTGTAAAAACAGAAAGTCCGCATTTTGCCGCTGCTATACCGAATCCGAAAGAAACCGAAAGATATCCCAGAGCAATGGGAATACCATGAGACATCCCACGTAAAAATCTTGACTTCATGAAGCTATCTTAATCCTTGAAACAGTCGGCATAATCACTCAGAGTGTTTGAAGTATATCCGCCGGAATATGTGACATTAAGCATATAGCCGTTGACCTCAGCAATATAGTATTCCTGCGAAAGATTCATACCATACTCTTCCAGCGATACATCAGCACCAAACTTATCAAATTCGATTCCGCAAAGCTCGGCTTTTTCGCCGTCAATATGCCAGTCGATATCGGCATTAGGCATTCCCATTTTCACAGAGAGTTTATATGCCGATATATATTGATCCATTGTATAATTTTCCGGAAATTTTGATGCATCCTCAAATGCAACGACAATACTTTCGCCTGTTACCGGATTTACGGCTGCGAAATCAGCGGCTGCGCTTTCTGCAAGCTTATCTGCATCCAGACTGCTGCCGCCTGCCTCAAGACCAATGCCCATAGTCTGCCTGATCTGTTCATCGCTGTAGATAGTCCAGTCGTCGGGAGTTTCAAATGTCAGACCGCTGAATTTGTTGGTATAGACGTTTCCGTCCACCGTACCACGTTCAAATCCGCCGGACTTTTTATTGTCATCATCCTCATCATCGTCTGAATCCGACGATTTTTTCTTGTCATCGTCGTCGTCCTTTTCGTTCTCGTTGTCTGAAACGGATGATGAATCTTCCTCATCGTCGTTGTTGTCTTTATCGCCGCAGGCGGCAAACGAACACATAGTGAGCATAAATGCAAGCAATAATGATAATTTTTTCATATAAACCTCCATGTTATTTATTTTACAATAAAATTATATCACAGTTTTTCGGATTCGTCAATAGCCATGCAGACTGAAACCACAAATTCCCCACGAATAATGTACTGCCTGAATCTGTAGTCCCTGATACACGCAGTGAATCCGTTATCGGAGAGGAAAAATTCCGCCTTGTTCATCGGAAATGAAAGTCCCGTGCCGATTGCCTTGATATAGGCTTCTTTCAGAGTCCAGAGACGGAAAAACGCTGCGTTTTTTTCATCATCAGGAACGCTGCCGAAGAATTCCTGCTCCTGTCCGGAAAGAATTCTTTTCAGGACATTCGGACGGAATTCACGTATTTTTTCGCAGTCTATTCCGCATTCTCTGTTATGGACAATGCAGGCGGCGATACCGTCCCCGTGAGATAGATTGAAGTGTATCTCCGGATATTCTTCAAGCATAGGCTTGCCGTATCGTCCCTTGACAACAGGCGTAGATTCAGTATAATTTATTCCGTAAGGCTTCAGGCATTCCCGGAGCAGCCTGTGAGCGTGTATGTGCTGATCTTTTTTTTCAATATCAGCTAAAGAAATTGCCGTCATATTATCACCTGCAAATATTATAACAGATATCCGGAAAAAAAGCAATCCCCGGGTTTTCCGGGGATTGCTTAATGCTTTTATTAAACCTATATTGTCATTGAATTCCAAATATCTCCTCCGCCAGCAACAAAGTTTACAGGTATGGTATAATTTCCCTGAGTTACATATTTAGAAACATACCTTGTACAATAAAATGTACAAGCCATCTCCCTTGAAGAATTTGCAAGATAATAAGAGGTATTATACGGTGCATAATATGGATAGTTCCCATCTGCGTGAGTTTCTCCAATACCATTCAATGTCTGGTTATAACGATAATAGCCATCACCATAAGACCACGTTGCATTTATATACAAACTCTTTGTTGCAGACCCACTATAATAATAATGTTGAGTACCGGTATGAGCAACTTGTGAAGAAAAAATCACATCCGTATAATCCGCATATGTTTCTGAATTATCAACTGAAAAAATATCATCCGCATCAACTTGCTCGTATTCAATTTCATCTGATGCATCAAGCAAATATGCTTCATAAAGATAATCATAAAATTCTGAATCTGTCATGCTATTGAAAAAGTCATTCATTTCATCTGTGCTTTCTCCAATAATACACAATTGATCGGACGTAGCCAGCTTATAAGATGTACCATACTCATTATTAAATTCATCTAAAATTTGTAAATAAGGTGTTAAAGTTTCTTCATTGTCAGCAGCAGCAACGTGAACTGTTGCGAAAGGTATAGACGTAGTAAAGGCTAAATAATAGCCAATAACTTAGTTCTTTTCATAAACTAATCAACCTCTATTCTATAATTTCTACATTAAAAACATTCCCGCCATTTGGATCAGGATTAGCGCAATGAGAAATCACTCTTTTACCCGATTGCGTATCTTCCTGATAATAGGGCAGATTTTCTGCCGATGCTTTATTTTCATCAGCATATGCTTTTTCTAAAACTTCCTTGAATTCCTCTGTTGTCATGCTGCCGTATTCATCGACAACGTTTTTTAAATATTCCTCTTTATCCATATTATGCAAAGATAATTGTTCATCAGTCATAAATCCATATGTTGTACCATGAGCGCTGTTAAATTCATTAAAAACATTCTGATATGGAGAAAGTATTTTTTCATAGTCATTGTTTTCGTTCAGGATATTATTTTCAGTGCCCTTATCATTTTTCGCATATACAGCAAATGCAGATGCAGATAAAACTCCGATCAAAGCCATACAGCTGAATGCAGTTATAATTTTTCTTCTCATAGATACACCTCCCTATTCATAATGTATCACATTGTTTATAAAAAGTCAAGATATTTGTGTGATAATTTGATGAAAGTTACAAATTTCAAAAAATGAAAAATATCTTCATTATCAACAAAAAACCTGCCGCAAATTAATGCGGCAGGACAGTCTGTCCAAAAACCCCGAAACTGGAAGCAGAATCGGGGTTAAAATTATTATT
>UQXS01000041.1 GCA_900545125.1 uncultured Ruminococcus sp. | reverse complement strand
AGACCTTCACCGATAGCAGCAGCAGCATCGGCAGCTCTTGTGCAGCCCTTCTTGATAGCGATAGCGCAGCCTACTGTGTAAGCCCACTTTGCGTTTTCAAAGCAGATAGGCTGAATGCCTTCAACGAGTTTGTAGATATCAAGTCCTTTTTCCTTGCAGACATCTGCGCACTCCTCGATAGAGTTGATGCCGTATTCCTTGATAACGGCAAGTATCTGCTTTTCACGTCTTTCATATGATTCAAATAAAGCCATTTTTAAGGTCCTCCTTATTCTTTTCTGGGATCAACGATTTTTACAGCGTCAGCAACTCTGCCGTACTGACCCTTAGCCTTTTCGATTGCAGTATTTGCGTCGTCGCCTGCCTTGATGAAGTCCATCATTTTGCCGAAGTTTACGAACTGATAACCGATGATCTCGTCATCTTCATTGAGTGCAAGACCTGTAACATATCCGTCTGTCATCTCAAGATAACGTGGGCCCTTAGCGAGAGTTCCGTACATTGTGCCGACCTGTGAGCGAAGTCCCTTTCCGAGGTCTTCAAGACCTGCGCCGATTACAAGACCGTCTTCAGAGAAAGCGCTCTGTGAACGACCGTAAACGATCTGAAGGAAAAGTTCTCTCATAGCTGTATTGATAGCGTCACAAACGAGATCAGTATTAAGAGCTTCAAGTATAGTTCTGCCGGGAAGGATTTCAGAAGCCATAGCAGCGGAATGAGTCATACCGGAGCATCCGATAGTCTCGACGAGACATTCCTGGATAACACCCTCTTTAACATTAAGAGTGAGTTTGCAGGTACCCTGCTGAGGTGCGCACCAGCCGATTCCGTGAGTGAAACCGGAAATATCCTTAATTTCCTTAGCCTTAACCCACTTTGCTTCCTCCGGAATAGGAGCGGCGCCGTGTGCAACGCCCTGAGCGATGGGGCACATTTTTTCAACTTCGTGAGAATAAATCATAAAAGTACTCCTTTCATATTCAAGGTGAATATATCACCTTAGCATATATCGTAATTATACAATATTTTCGCAAAAAAATCAAGTGTTTTTTAAAAAAATAAGTCTATTTGTGTATTGATATCCGATTTATCGCCGATATTGCGCTGTTTATTCTGTTTCGCCGTCTGTATTTCCGAGGAGATATCTGTCGATTATTTCGGCGCAGTCGTAGATGCAGCCGGGGCAGGGACGTTTTTTGTAGTATTCGGCGGTTCGTTCTTCGGGACGTGAACCGTTGTCTTTTGGCAAAGATGCACCGAGAAGTTCACGGCAAATGATTGAACCATTTTTTTTCTGAAAAGCGTCTGCCATTTCTCTTACCTTAGCGTAGACTTCTGCACGATTGTCGAGATCCTTTGGCTTTCCTGAACTCAGTTCCAGTCCTGCGATCAAAGCCATTGCAGATACAGCGCCACAGGTAAGGCGCATTCTTCCCATGCCTCCGCCGAGACCGTCGCTAAAGCGCATTGCGGTATTTATATCAATATTATAGAGATCGGCGAAAGCTCCCACCACCGACTGTGTGCAGTTATAGCCCTCATAAAACAAAGATTTTGCTTTTTCGGCACGTTTACTCATTTTCATACTTCCTTTCGTTATAGTATCCTTTTGAATTATAACATAAAACCGGAAGTTTGTCTATACTTATTATATTGATCTGCTCAAAAGTTTGTGCGGTGTTGCCGTAAAGTTACAATAGAAGTCAGACAATTTGCAAAATGAAACGAAAATGAAAAAGCCGGTGTTATCTATACCGTTTTGATTTCTCCTGATAACTCAAAGCCCTTTTTGGCAGTAATAACAGCAGCCGCTGCGATTGTTCCCTGCAAAATGCTTGCAAGTTCAGTTCTGGCAGCAAGAGCTGAACAGGCAATTCCCGTAAAGACAAGCGAAACTCCAGAATGCGGCAGCAACGTAAGACCCAGATATTTTTGCACGGTATCAGGCATTTTCATAGCTTTTGCACCAAGTCTTGCTCCAAAATATTTTCCCATGCCTCTTGCAGCAATATAAATGAACGTGTACGATCCTGCACCTAAGATCAGATGGTAATTCAGCGGAGCGCCAAGATCAACAATAGAAGCAAGCAGACTAACGGCTAAAATCGGATGAAATTGGTCTGTTATTTCTTTTAAACGTTCCTCGCTGACTATATTTGTAAATGCGGCGGAAAATGAAACTCCCATCAGCATATAGTTTAATGTAATTCCAGATAATTTCATATTAACAAACCAGCCTATACCGACGGTCAGAGTGATGCCAACAATCAGAACAGCCAGAGTTTGTATTCTTCCTTGTGTTTTTTTCAGGAGCAGACCTGCCGGAAGTCCCACAACGATGCCGATTATTACCGGAAGAAATATCATCAGCGGTATCATATATAATGACAATGAACCGCCGGAAGCAAATCCTGATACAACGGATGCCGGAGCGGTAGCCAATGCAATACTTCCAAATACGAAAGCAAGATAGATTGGAACACCGATCAATCCAAATATTATCCCAAAAACAATCGTTACGAGCAAAAATGTGCCTAACGATTGCGTTAATGTAGTGACAACAAGCCCTTTACCGTAATTTTTCATTTTCTTCCATACCAGTTCCGTTCCGAGCATTAATCCAAATGCACACTGCATCCATATGATAATAACTTTATACCATGAGGAATCCAAAACGTTTTGAGACACGATTCCTAATGCGTGCGGTCCGAAAAACATTCCGATAATCAGCCACCCCAAAATAGACGGCAGTTTGAGCCTGGATATCATTTTTCCTGCGAGTGCCGCCAAAGTCAGCACTGTGAGCCATCTTAAAATCAACATCATTTTTCATTACCTCCTTCGGCAATTCCATACAGCATAAAATCAAGCAGCTTTGGCAAGCCTTCTTCATGTTCATTGAAGAGTTCGTCAAGTGACATATGCCGATAGGTGAAATTGTTGAAATATCCGTTGAACATACGCTGCATTTGTTTGAAATATTCAATTGCTTCCCTTTCGGTTATTCCGTCACGCAGTTTAACAGTTGAAACTATAGAATGATATACCGCTTCGTTGATCTTTTCAAATGGCTGTAATATTTCTTGTATTTCGTTCCATAAATGCTCTTGCGGCTGTAATATTGACTCAAAAAAAATGTGAGCCTCATTTGGGTATTCCTTAAACAATGACATCCGTACACTCATATACCGCAGCAGATCGGACGAACAGTTATTTTTTTCAATTTGGCTGATGAGCGTTTCACAGCTTTTCTCCAGACATTTCAGATAAAGTTCGTCCTTGCCCTTGAAATTATGATATATAAGTCCTTTGTTGATACCGCTTTTGCAGATATTATTTACAGAACCGCCGACATAACCGTTTGCGCCAAATTCAATAATTGCTGCCTGCATTATTTTAGATACTGTTAATGCTGTCTTTTCCGATCGTTTCATAATGACCTCCATGAAAAATGATTTGCATTATATATATATTATAACAAAAATTGACTGGGTGGTCAATATTATTTTTTACTTTTCAGGAAAATTTCACAAACGGAGTATATGATATGTTACAATAAAAAGTGACACATTTTTCCGGCAAATATTACTGATTACTGCGTTGAAAAAGCTCACCATACGACATTATGCTCAAAAATCTATGCACAAATCCTATGAGAACAAGTTCTTATTGAAATCTTCCTGAAAATATAGTATAATGATAAAAACACCATAATGGAGGAAATCAATATGAGTGAAAAGAATAAGATGCATACAGGGGAATTATATTTTCCCGGTGATGATGAGATCATGGAAAAACAGCTCCGATGTCTTGACCGGCTTTATGATTTCAATCATACACGTCCCACAGAGATGGACAAGAGAACCGCTCTGTTAAAAGAAATGTTTGCCGAGATTGGCGAGGGCTGCTATATTGAGCCGCCGTTTCATTCTAATTTCGGCGGTGCTCACTGCCACTTTGGAAAGATGATCTATGCAAATTTCAACCTTACTCTTGTTGATGATACACATATCTATGTGGGAGATTACACTATGTTCGCTCCGAATGTTGTGGTAGCGACAGCAGGACACCCTCTTGCACCAGAAATGCGCCGTGATGGCTTACAGTATAATATGCCTGTTTACATCGGAAAGAACTGCTGGATCGGTACAGGCGTTCTTATAATGCCCGGTGTGACGATCGGTGATAATGTTGTGATTGGTGCCGGAAGCGTTGTAACAAAGGATTTACCGTCAAATGTGCTTGCGTTCGGAAATCCTTGCAGAGTTCAGCGTGAAATAGGAGAGCATGACAGGGAATATTACTTCAAGGACAAAAAAATTCCACAGGAGCTGAGAGAAAAATATGATCTGAAATAAATCACTTTACAAAAAACTGTTCGGTATTGTTACACCCATTGCCTTTCAAAATCTTATGGCATCGCTTGTTACTGCCAGCGATGCTTTTATGCTCGGTTTCCTTGATCAGGATTCGCTTTCTGCCTCATCTCTTGCAGGACAGACAGCATTTGTGTTCAGCTTATTTTATGGTGCTTTTGTGTTCGGGTTAAACGTCCTCGCCGCTCAGTATTGGGGAAAAGGAGATTTAAAAACAGCAGAGGAAGTTCTTGCAATCACGTTGTCGGTTGTGGTGAACATTGTGTTGAATGCGTGTCTGATTTTTGGGCTTGCTTTCTTTCCGAAAATGGGCATACGAGGAGCCGCTCTTGCAACTGTACTTGCAAGATTATTTGAAACAGTATTCGTTCTGACCGTTGTTGCAAGAAAAAAATGTCCTCCGCTTCATATCAAAATGATGATTCATTCCGAAAACAAAAATCTTCATAAGGATTATTGGCATTATACTGTTCCGCTGCTGATAAACCAGATCGGCTGGGGCGGCGGCGTTACAATGTATTCTGTAATAATGGGACATCTTGGCTCGGATGCTACTGCCGCTAATTCCATTGCAAGTATTGTCCGCAGTATGATAGCAAGCTTCTGTTGGGGAATCTCCGCAGGTGTCGGAATTATTACCGGCGGTATGCCTGGACGAGGTGAGCTTGAAAAGGCAAAAAAAGCAGGCGGCAGCTTTGTCCGTTTTTCAATTGTGACAGGTATTGCTTCCGGAATTGTGATACTTGCTTTCACTCCGCTGATTCTGCACATCATTCATCTTGAACCGCAGGCACAGTACTATCTGAAATTTATGATGCTTATGGCAGCATACTATATTATCGGCAATTCCTTGAATTCCACCATTATTTCCGGTATATTTCCTGCAGGCGGAGATACGAAATTCGGAATGTGGTGTGACCTGATCACACTGTGGTGCGTTGTAGTTCCTTTGGGAATGACAGGAGCATTTCTTTTCAAACTTCCGGTTCTTGCCGTGGCGTTTATTTTAACCCTTGACGAGTTTGTAAAAATTCCTGCTGTCTATCGGCACTATAAAAAATACCAATGGGTAAAAAATATCACAAAAACATCCACGACACAGTGAATGTGGTAACTTCAGACAACCTAATCAATCATCCAAGTATGTTCCGACATATATCCGACCCAGTTTTATTCATAACAAACTCAGTTCTGAAAATTTTGTATGTTGCCTCAGCAACAGCATTATCATAAGGGCAGCCTTTGTGACTTAACCCTTCCGTTATTACTCAAAAATGAAAAATTTCTTGATTTTTTATTGAGGATATGCTAAAATGTACCTATAAGAACATTACATTCATTTTTATACTATTTGGAGAAGCAATGAAGAATTGAGGTGATTTATTTTGGAACTGAGATTGCTCGAATACTTTCTCACTGTTGTCCGTGAAGAAAACATATCAAGAGCTGCCGAGGTACTCCATGTCACTCAGCCGACCTTGAGCCGTCATCTGTTAGAGCCTGTGGATATTGAAAAGTTTGATTATATCCGCTTGCCCACCAAGGAGATTTGGGGCATTCTGATATCTGCAAATCACCCGCTTGCACAAGAAAAGTCAATTACACGCAAACAGCTCAGAGAACTGCCCTTGATCGTAACGAGCCGGACTGCGCTGAAAAGCGAGTTTGAGGAATGGCTGCGGTGTCCGGTATCTGAACTTGATATCGTTGCAACTGCAAATCTTATCAATAATTCCGCACCTCTTGCAGAACGTGGAATCGCCTGTGTTTTGACAATAGAAGGGGCAACGACAATGTTCGATCCTGCACGGTTTGCATTTCGTCCGCTTTCTCCCGAACTTTCAACGACTTCTGTACTTGCATGGAAGAAATTGAGTCCCTATTCAGGTGCGGCAGGAAAATTCCTTTCGTACATCAAAAGTATACATTCTGAGCATACCAATGTATAAAATATAAGCATTTTACATATCAGATAAACTATGCTATAATGAGTACAGGATATAAAACCTGTACTCTTTTTTGTGAGGTGATAGAATGAAAGTAACCAATACAAACATTACTGACAAAGAACTTGCTGAGATTCTGTCATATGCAGGAATGACTGATGAGCAGATAAAAGATTTTCTTTCAGAATGCTGTGATAAAAAATGCTGTGCTGCAAAGATACAAATACTGCGAAACGCAAGGCGTTCTGTCCTTGATTCTATCCACAGAGAACAGGCTTTGCTTGACAAACTCGACTATGCACTCTGGTGTACGGAGCATACGGAAAGTGAGGAATGAATATGAAAAAAATACTATTATTACTTGCAAGTATCGCTGTTCTGGCATTCACATCTTGCAGTGCAGTGAATGAAGCTTCCGAAAACACAGTACAGGCACAAAATAAAACTGCGGTACTTGCCGGTTCGGCAGCTGGCTATGAGTATACAATACAGGATGTTTGTAACCTACAGGATTTTCTTCTGACAAGACCCACGCAGGAAGACCTTACAGGAAAGCCCTATGATATGAACGGCGATGACCGCTGGGATGTATTTGATCTCTGCCTGATGAAACGGGAAGTTCTGAAAAGTACAGATACACCAACAGACGGCGATACGCTCGTTGTTTACTTCTCACGAACTGGAAATACAGAAAAAATCGCTGAATATCTGATTGAAATCGCTGATGCTGACAGCTATGTAATTGAAGCGGCTGTACCATACACAGATGAAGATATCCGATATCAGGACGACAGTTGCCGTGCCAATCAGGAGCAGAACGATAAAACAGTCAGACCGGAGATTGCAAACCCAATTGCTTCGATTGACGACTATGATACGATATTCTTAGGTTATCCGATCTGGTGGGGAGAAGAACCACGTATCATAGATACATTTCTTGAAAGCTATGATTTCTCCGATAAAACGGTTATCCCCTTCTGCACATCGGGCAGCAGCGGAATTTCCACCAGTGAGAAGAATATCTCCGAACTTGTACCAATCTGCAATCAACTTGCAGGCAAGCGTTTTTCTGCAAGTGCCACGAAAGATGATGTAAAGGAGTGGTACGAAACATTGGAACTGAATGATACAAGATCCGAAACAAAACTGCTGATATCTGTTGGAGAACATCAGCTTACTGCAACACTTGCGGATAATTCCTCAGCACAGGCTCTTGCGGAACTGCTGGAACAGGGCGATGTTACAATTGATATGAGCGATTTCTCAAATTTTGAAAAGGTCGGAGAACTGCCGGCAAGTCTGCCGAGAAACGATGAACAGCTTGATACGGATTACGGCGATCTGATCCTGTATCCGGGACAAAGATTTGTGATATACTATGATAAAAATTCATGGAACTTCACAAAGCTCGGACATATCGACAATATCACACAGGACGAATTAAAAGCAATACTCGGCGAGGGCAATGTCACTGTCACGCTCTCACTGAAAAAATAAGGAGGATATACTATGATTTTCAATGAAACATTCACTTTGTCAAACGGCGTCACCATTCCGAAACTGGCACTTGGCACATGGCTGGTCGATGACAGCATGACTGCCGAAGCAGTACGCAAGGCAACCGAAATTGGCTACCGTCACATTGATACGGCGCAGGCTTACGGCAATGAATGCGGTGTAGGCGAAGGTGTCCGCACAAGCGGTATCCCTCGTGAAGAAATTTTCGTGACATCTAAAGTTGCTGCGGAGCATAAGGATTACAAATCAGCGGCGGCAAGCATTGACGAAACGCTTAGCAAAATGAAGCTTGATTATCTCGATATGATGATTATTCATTCGCCACAGCCGTGGAAAGATTTCAATCAGTCCGATGATCGTTATGCAGAGGGCAACCGTGAAGCGTGGAGAGCCTTGACCGATGCTTACAAGGCGGGAAAACTTCGTGCAATCGGTGTTTCCAATTTTCTGCAAGGCGATATCGAGAGCCTTTGCGAAGTTGCAGAAGTCAAGCCTATGGTCAACCAGATTCTTGCACATATCTCCAATACGCCGCTGGAATTGATAGGCCACTGTCAAAAGAATAATATTATCGTTGAAGCATATTCCCCCGTAGCACATGGTGAGGCTATGAAAACATTTGTGCCTCCGCATCCCTGATTTTTCACGCAGTTCTCCCAATTTCAGATACAAAGCCATTTTATCACTCTACCAAAACCATTATACCATACTCAAAAACTGAATATCATAAATATTCACCAAAATATTATATCATGTCTTGTACATAATGTCATTAAATAATAGTTTTTTTAATGCTTATTTTTTTGATTTTCGGCATTGACATTTTTATGAATATACTGTATAATTATAATAACTAAACTTTGAATTCTTTATTTGTTAAAACTAAATCAAGGTATAATATGAATTGGAAACAAATTCATATAAATTGACATCTAAAAACAGTTTGATTAAACCAAAAATATAAAATGCTGTATCTGCAGTGTAAGTCTTCTAAGACTGACTGTCGGTCTCCGGGAATGAGATAAACTGCAAACACCGTGCATAGATGTTTTTTATCCAAAGAGGTTCTTAGATGTTGCTAATAATAATTTATCACAGAAAGGAATGGTTAAAAAATGCAGACCCCCCCGAAAAACTTATGGCAGTTGAGAAGATTGATGTGTCTTCTTCTCATACCGGTATTTCTTTTGAATATTGGTATAATTAAACTGCCAGCGGCTAAAGCAGCCGGAACAAACGAAAGATTTATCTATGTTGCTGAAAACGGAAACGATTACAGCGGCAATGGATCTTCCGGAAGTCCTTACAGGTCAATCGGAAAAGCCGCTGAAGAAGCAACACCCGGTACGACTGTCCTTGTACGTCCGGGAACCTACATCTGCTTTCAACGCTCAGATAAATTCCACAACTGAACTCGGAAGCGATCCGATGTTTGCAGATGCGGCAGGAGGCGATTTCAGTCTGAAAGAAGGAAGTCCTGCCATTGGCTCAGGCGATAACGGAGTAGACAGAGGTGCATATGCTGTTTATCCGAAAACAAATGTTGGATATAATGAAAATCTCGGTTTGACGGAAGATGTGAACGTCAGATTTGCCGAGCTTAATTCTGCCGTAAACCCCGGCGACGTCGTTGATGTTGAATTAAAACTCAATAAGCCCGCAACAGGAACGCTTGATTTTGAAGTTGTACCGGTTGCAGGAGATGCACAGCTCGGCAAGGATTTCCGCTTCCCGGACGGTCAGAACGTTACATTTAAATCAGGCGAGATAAGCAAAACTGTCCGTGTAGAAATTCTTGAGGGATATGATCTTGACCAGCTTCTTGCTCTGAAGATACAGCCTTCCGGAAATACCAGAGACGAAGCAGTCGGCGGAAGAAATCTTCATCTTTTCAGAATTAAAAGAGTATCAGAGAGTGTACTGACAGTCAACGATGTTGGTGATTCAATGGGACATTCGATAGTGGAATATCATGAACCCGGTGAAATCGTTACAATTGATGCAAAAACGAGAGAGGGCTATACATTTGCCGGCTGGAAAACAGGTTATCACGATATCAAGCTTCAGATGACAGACGAAAACAGTGCCCGCACTACTTTTGTAATGCCTGAATGGAATCCGACTATCCGTGCCAAATGGACACTGAACGGTCAGTTGGTCAATGTAACGGGAGTCAGCCTGAATCACGATACGCTTTCTTTGAATGCCGGTGATACATCAGCATTAAGGGCTGACATTAAGCCGGATAACGCAACGGATAAAGTTGTGATATGGGCTTCTTCAAATCCGCTTGTAGCGTCTGTTGATGATAACGGCGTTGTAAAGGCTTTGTCAGAGGGTACAGCTGAAATCGTAGCAACAACGCTTGAAAACAGCAGTACGCAGTTTACAGCAAGATGCAAAGTGACAGTCAAAGGTTCACTTGCGCTTTCCGGAAGCGTCATCGAGGCGGAAGATTATGATGTACAGTCAGGCATTGATGTCGAAGACTGCAGTGAGGGCGGAAGTGATGTGGCATACATAGAAAACGGTGATTATATCGGATTTAAAAACATTAACTTTGCTCAGGGTGCCGACTCTATAAATTTGAGAGTAGGTTCAAATGGCAGTGACCGTTCAATTGAAGTCCGCCTTGGCTCACCTGACGGAAAACTTATCGGAAGTATGAAGGTTAACAGCACCGGCGGCTGGCAGAACTGGAAAACACAGAAGTGCAGCATAGATAAAATCTCCGGTACACAGGATATTTACTTTGTATTCAAGGGCGGCAATGGCTATTTATACAATCTCAACTGGTGGAGCATCAATTATAACAATGATAATGACCCTGTTTTAGGTGATGTCAACGCAGACGGCAAATTCTCAATTGCGGATGTGGTTCTCTTTCAGAAATGGCTTCTGAATAAGCCGGATTCAGACCTTCCAAACTGGAAAGCTGCTGATCTGATAGATGACGATAAACTTGATGTTTTTGATCTGTGCGTTATGAAACAGATGTTGGTTAAAAACGGATAAAACAAAAAACTGCGATACTGTATGAAGATTTTCTTCAATAAGGTATCGTAGTTTTTTATATTGCAATATGGCATAGGGACTGTACGGTGTTGCATTATAGGCAACATACAACTGATACGGCTGCCTGAATGCAGATCACGATTTTGACTGTCTCTTATTTTTTGCAATAACCAGAGAAACCGAGAATATTGCAGCAGCAAATGCAAGCTGAACTGCGATACAGCTGAAGAACGTTCCTGATGAAAACACTTCGCCTTCCTGTTCTCCGATTATGTTGTTTGCCTTGACGTACCAGAATGCCGGAAGAAGCTTTCCAATATTTACTGCTGCATTTCCAAGAAGATTCTGCGGAACGAATACTCCGCAAAGGAAACTCATTCCAAGCGAAATTACGTTTGATATCATGCTGATACTTTTTTCCGGAGGAGATAAAACCGAGATAAGCAGACACATAGTCGAAACCACAATGAGGAGCACTATCGAATTAAGAATACCCATCAATCCCCGTGAAGAAAAGAGTTCCGACTTGTATAAAACAGCAGCTGCGGTCATTATCACAAGGAAAAGTCCGGCAACAAATACCAGCGTGCCCAGAGTCGTCTGTAAAAGCTGATTATTTGATGTGACGCTGGAACAATTCACACGCATACGGATCTTTTTCTTGTTCATTGCCAGAATTACGGGGCAGAGTCCGGTAATAAGAACGGCTGTAAAAATGTATGCCAGATACTTGAAAAAGTAATATATCGGTTTGCTTAATGTACCTTTTTCACCGCTGCCGCTGTATATTTCTGTCTCAACCTCTGTGGAGAGTGCCGATGTGACTTTCTGCGAAGCCGCTTCAATTGTATCTCCTCCGGATATACAGGCAGTCATCATATTGATGTATCTGTTGATCTGCGAGTCAAACAGTGCTGCGGAATATGTTCCGTTGACACTGTATTCTGTGAAAAGTCCATTTGTTTCTCCTGCTTTCAGGCGGTCGGAGAATCCTTTTTCAATGGTAAGGATAACATCTGCTTTCTGATAATACAGAGCGTCGGTCTGTTCTTTCCTGCTGCCGCCGATATCTGCAATGGCACTGTTCTTTTTTATAAATCCGATCACTTCACGGCTTGCCTGTGTATTGTCAAGATCTGTAACGCTGATTTTAAGTCTTGTGTTTTCGAATTCCTTATCCGAAGAGCTTGATTTCGTCATGGCAAAACCTATCGCAAGAAAAATCACGACGTAAATAAGCGCAGAATTAAGACGTTTTAAAAGTACTTTTATAAAAGCATTAAAGATTTTCATATGTTTTTCTCCTTGTCATCAGGAAGCCTCCTGTAATAAATACCGCTGATATAATCAGGAGAGCAGCAGCTTTTTCAATATATCTTTCATAGCCCTCTTTTACCGTCAGATAATACAGCATATCGCTGATTATCGCAGCAGGATTGATGCTGTTTATTACAGGGCATTTATCCGCAATAATAGTTTTCATATTGCCGACCATAAGTCCGCTGAGGAAACAGCAGAACAATGATACGCTGGTAGCTATCGCACCTTTGACAGCTTCCGACATACGTCCGACGGAACCGATAAAAAATCCTATTGAAACTCCTGCAAAAGCTCCAAGTGCGCCTGTAAGATAGATCATTAAAATATTTCCGCCCATGTCAATTTTAAGAATGAAAAGAACAAAGCTGGTTGTTACTATAACTGAACAGAGCTGCGTGATATATCCTGCAAGCAGTGAGGATGCAATTGTAATAAATCCGATATTCGGCGACAGACATTTTCTTGCGCCGACAGCCGAAAAATTGCCCTGATTATTGACAGCGCTGTACACTCCGGTTATCATTCCGAAAAGTGCAGCCATAGTTATAAGATTCATGAAATAAGTGTCGTAAATATTCATGTTTCTGCCGGACGGAAATGTGTTTCTGATTGCATCGGTTTCTGTGCGGAGAGCTTTTAACGCTTTCGGCAGTCCCTCCGGATTTTCCGCAGAAATATCTGATATTATCTGTTTCTGGGATTTATACTGCTCCAGAAATGATTTTATTATCGTCTGTTCTGTTCCGGAAGACGCAACAGTAAGAGATATATCCTCATCTACGGTAATTATTCCCGAAACATCACCTTTTTCAAGCATTTTTTCTGCCTTGCCCCTGTCCGCATACCGGAAATCAAACAAGCTGTCATCTGTATTTTCCATTTCATTAATAACAGATTTAAATACGTCATCTTCTTTAGCAAATGTAACGGCAACTGGTATTTCCGAAAACATTTCTTCTTTTTCGTACAGTTTTCCGAATCCCATGTAAAAGAACGTGCCCAGTATCACCGGAAAACATAACAGCCAGAAAAGACTGTTCTTTTGTCTTATATTATTCAGAAATTCATATTTCAAATTATGCAGGAACATTATTGAACCTCCGTATCTCTCATTTCTTTGCCTGTTATTTCAAGGAAAACATCGTTAAGGGTAGGCAGTTCGGAATAAACTCTTCCGAAAGATATGTCGTTTTCTTTAAATATTGCTAAAACATCAATAAGATTGTGAGCACCGCCGCTGCATTTAACAGTGAGAAGACCATCGCTGAATTCTGTATTGTAAACGTGCTCCAGCGAGTTTATCTTCCTGAGAATACCGCTGTCAGGTTCTGTGATCTCAATCGTGATCGTTTCGGTATTGTGTATCATTTTTTTCAGTTCATCTTTTGTGCCAATTGCAATATTTTTTCCCTTGTCGATAATTGCAATGCGTGTGCAGATCTGTTCGACTTCCTCCATATAGTGTGAAGTATAAATTATTGTTGCGCCGCTGCGATTTAGTTCCTGAATCCCCTCAAGTATCTTGTTTCTGCTTTGAGGATCAACTGCGACAGTGGGTTCGTCAAGAATGATAAGCTTTGGCTTGTGAGCAATTCCGCAGGCTATATTCAGCCTTCTGAGCAGACCACCGGAAAGTTTTTTCGGATAAAATTTTACAAAGTTATCAAGACCGGTAAATTCAACAGCGTCCTGAACATACTGTTTTCTTTGTTTTTTATCTTTAATGTAAAGACCGCAGAAAAAGTCGATATTTTCAGCTACGGTAAGTTCATCCAGAACGGCGACATCCTGCATAATAACACCTATCTGCTGTTTTATATCATAGCTTGTGGGCGTCATTTTCTTTCCGAATATCTCGATATTTCCCTTATCGTAGTTCAAAAGGGATAAAAGACAGTTAATGGCAGTGGTCTTTCCGGAACCGTTTGGCCCGAGCAGACCAAATATTTCTCCCTCCCGGATTT
>UQXS01000040.1 GCA_900545125.1 uncultured Ruminococcus sp. | reverse complement strand
CAGAACAGGTGGAAATTATACAGGAATTTCCCTGTGAGGACGGTTGGACGAATTGTTTTACCGGAGAAAAATCATCGGGACTTACCGCTATGCCAAGCTCAGGAGCGATCTATGGATCAGTCGTTGATACAATCACGGAAACAGGTATCATGGTTTGGATTTGTGTGCAAATATCAAATCTATCAAAAAAATCAATTACGGTGAACCCGTAGAATATTAAAAAATAACGGAGGTTTCTGCTATGAACGCAAAAAACATTATCAAGAGTATTGTGGGACTCGGTGTTATGTCGGGTGTGGCTTTCCTTGCATATAAAGTTGGTGAAAATGAGGGGAAAACCAATGAAAGAAAGCGTATTTGGGACGAACGTTACGATGATGATTATGATTCTTTCTCATACGATGAGGAGGACGATATGTGTATTGCTCCTGAAAAGGACTGCTAAAATCAAAAAAAGCACATTCCCCGTGAGGAATGTGCTTAGGCAGTTGTCATTTATTCAGTAACAGAAGAAACCTGAGCTTTCAGTTCCTTTACTTCTTCAAGAGTAAGCTCAGTAACCCCAGCAAATATCTTCAATCATTTTGCAGTGAGGTACATTATCCATCAGGAATTTACCGATGACATTTGCTGTTCTATCTCATTGATTTCATCAAGAGTTAAGCCGGATGCTTTAGCAAGATCAGCTTTTGACACTGTGCCTAAAGATAAAAAATTTGTTACCATTTTATTCTTTTCAAGCATTGCAGCTTCCTTTGCCGCTTCATTACGCATATCTTCAATTATTTTGCAGTGAGATACATTATCCATCAGGCATTTACCGATGAGATTTGTGCAGCAAGTTCAGTGACTTCTTCTAAAGTAAGACCGCTATCTTCTGCAATTTCTTCAAAAGTTTCTTTTCCTCTTTTGAGAAGATTGAGGGCAATCTGATAGGATTTTAACTTTTCGGCTTCATTACGCATATCTTCAATTGCTTTGCACATAATGCTCACTCCTTCCGGTGTTTCTTTGAAAAATCGTGTTTTGTCTGCAAGCTCCTTGATTTTCATATCCTCCGCCCTTTTACAGCGGAAATCGTGGACGAGCATTGCAAGATCGGATGTATCATCGGCATTATTATATGCCCCGTTGACAAAAATTATGTGTGCACCGTCACCTAACGGTGTTCCTGTGGCTGTATCTGTCCACTCAAAGTTATAAATCAGATTGTTTTCTCCTCTTACATCATTTTCAGTAATGAAAATCACATAGGAGATCGGGAGTTCAGTAAATTCGGCTTTCGCTTTCAGAAATTCCACATCAATGGCGCTTGAATGATATCTTGCTCTCTGTGGTGTAGCGCCCCTGTCGGCTCTCTGAATTTCAAGGTCAAACTTTCTTCCTTTGCTGTCTGTTCCGAAAACATCAAGGCAAATGGAACGAGCGCCCAACAAACGGTTCATATCGTACTGTGTTTCCTGAGATGTGAGCTGCAAATCTTCAATGCCTGTGATAATTCTAAGTACAAGCTGTGCAAGAGGAAGATCATTGCGGAAAAGTTCACGCATGAAATTATCATCGAGAGGACGGAAGTTTTCAATCGTGCGAAGATCATCTTCGTGCCATTGATTTTTACTTTTCTCTTTTATAAGCAATGGAACACCAGCTTTCAACAGGATATTTATTCAATTATATTATACCATGCCCTTGTTCAAAAATCAAGAGCAAACTGCGAATTAACGCAAGTTACAGGATTTCACAATAACATAAGAAAGGTTTTGATAAATATGATCTTAATCGTAGGCGAAAAGCCAAGTGTTTCGAGAGCAATCAGTTCTGTGGTCGGAGCTGATGTTACAAAGAAAGGCTATTCTGAGGGTAACGGCTACATTGTTTCATGGTGTTTCGGACATCTTGTAGGTCTGAAATACCCAAATGATTATAATAATGGCTGGCAGAACAAATGGAGCTTTTCACAGCTTCCCATGATCCCTGACAAGTGGCTTTTCAAGGTTTCTGACAGCACCAGAGGACAGTTCAATGTTCTCAAAGACCTTATGAACAGCTCTGAAATTACAGAAATCATCTGTGCAACGGACGCTGACCGGGAGGGAGAATGTATCTTCCGCTATGTTTACAATATGGCAAAGTGCAGAAAGCCAGTAAAGCGTTTGTGGGTTTCTTCCCTGGAAGAAAAGGCTATCAGACAGGCTCTCACGGCTATGAAGCCTATGAGTGCATATGATAATCTTTTTTCAGCCGGATTTGCAAGAGCAAAAGCAGACTGGCTCGTCGGTATGAACGGTTCACGTCTGTTTTCAGTGCGATATGGCAGCAAGCTGAACATCGGCAGAGTACAGACGCCTACTCTTGCAATGATCGTTCAGCGTGATGCAGAAGTTAACGGTTTTGTGAAGCAGAAGTATTACACAGCAGACCTTAACTGCGGAGCGTTCACGCTTTCTTCTGCAAGAATTGACGATAACGCCCAGGCTGAAGCTCTTGTATCTGCCTGTGACGGTGCTGAGGTCACTATTTGCTCGGTGGGGCGTGAAGTCAAGACCGAAAAGCCGCCGAAGCTCTATGACCTGACTACGCTCCAGAGAGAAGCTAACAAGGCTTTCGGCTACACGGCGCAGCAGACACTTGACTATATGCAATCACTTTATGAAGCGAAGCTTGTAACCTATCCTCGCACGGATTCTCAATTTCTTAGTGATGATATGGCTCAGACGGCTCTCAATATGGTGAAGCTGTGTGATACATATTTCGGCTTCAA
This sequence comes from uncultured Ruminococcus sp., assembly GCA_900545125.1. Lineage (GTDB taxonomy): Bacteria > Bacillota > Clostridia > Oscillospirales > Ruminococcaceae > Ruminococcus. The sequence continues at coordinate 11,452 of UQXS01000040.1, read as the reverse complement.
TATGTCGCATACCCCTGATATTTCAAAGTGTATCAATAATGCAAAGGTATCGGGACACCATGCGATCATTCCTACAAGCAATATTGCATCATCAGACCTTGATGCTCTGCCTGTCGGAGAGAAAAATATTCTCACGCTGATAGCAGCAAAACTGATGTGTGCTTCTGCTCCTGCCCACAAATATGAAACTGTCAGAATCACGGCACTTTGTAACGGTACTGAGTTTACGGCAACAGGACGAACCGTCCTTGATATTGGCTGGAAACGCTATACAAAGCAGAAAACTGACAAGGAAAAGAATGAGGACAAATCCCTGCCGTCCGTTTCGGAGGGGCAGACTTATCCGGCTCAGGCAAGCAAGGGTGAACACTTCACTTCTCCTCCGAAGCCTTATACTGAGGACACACTTCTTTCGGCTATGGAACGTGCCGGCAATGAGAACTATGACGATGAAACAGAAAAAAAGGGACTCGGAACTCCTGCAACAAGAGCTTCGGTTATTGAGAGTCTTGTCAAAAACGGTTATGTGGATCGTGCCGGAAAACAGCTCAGAGCAACAGAGCGAGGTACAGAACTTGTAAAGGCTGTTCCCGATGAAGTGAAGTCCGCACAGCTGACTGCTGAATGGGAAACAAATCTGCAGCAGATAGAACACGGAATATTTTCAGCTGATACTTTTATGTCGGAAATCAATAGCTTTATCCGTGAAATGTGCAGCAAATACGGCTCGATTGATTCAGCTATTTCCTTTTCAGACAGCAATCTTCAGCCAATCGGAAAATGTCCGAAATGTGGCGCAGATGTGGTAAAGGGCAAGTTCGGTTATTACTGCAAAGACAAATGTGGTATGAATGTGGCGAAAGTCTATGGCGTTTCGCTGTCACAATCCCAGATCACAGGGCTGCTTGAAGGCAGAGCCTGTTCCTACACTTCAAAAGGCAAAAAAACAGTAGTTCTGCCGGAGGTCATGCAGAATAACTATAACGGAAAAACATATTTTCAGTGGAAAACAGAAAGAGGTAACAACAATGGATAAACAGTATCTCGCAGAAATCACACGGATTCTTGGCGTATCTGAGGACAGCATCTCTGCTATGGACGAAGAAATTCAGGGTGGTATGCAGTCTATACTTGATACGATCGAAGTCAGAAATGATGAGGATAGAAAAGCACTTTACGATGCACTTGATGACCTGTGGCAGAAAGGCTCTGTCCTGATCGGTCTGCGTGAAGCGGCAATGGCAACAGGTATTTCATACAATACGCTGAAACACCTTGACTATGATACGCAGCAGACACTTGCATATGAGTATATGATGGACAGCTCACAGCTTGACCGCTTTTATGAAGTAACGAACAAAGCACTGGCGGTTATAGAACTCAGCGATGTTGCGAAACTGATTTCCGTTCCGATTCGTGAGCTTCGTAAATTGTCGGTGGAATTACAGGAAAAGCTTTGCGGCTGCTATGCAATGGAATATGACAAGGACAGTGCCAATGCAGAGCTGATCGATACACTCAGGGAGCTGATTGCAGAATGAGCGATATGATATACAAAAGCGGTCTTGATATACGCAAGATACTGAACAAAAGCTTTGCAAAGTATGAAACCACTCATGCGAAACATATCGTACTCGGTCTTGATAAAAGCAATATCCCGTATTTTGCAAGGTTCGGAAACACAAGCATCTCCCTTACATACGATGCAGACTATAAGGATTCAGTAGACGAAATCATTACAAAAGCCATGTCCGGAGATTTTGGCGAATTACTTCGTGAAATCAAGGACAAGAATAATTCAGAGGAGTATCTGATCCTTCTCCCTGAAATCGCACCTATGCTCCATACAACAGTGGGAGCACTGAAAAACAGACCTTCAGAGATACAGGAGTCGCTGTGCAGAACTTATGTGAATTACTGGCTGTGTGATACTCCCACTATTCAGCGCGAACTGTCCAGGGTAATGAATATCAACAGCAAGACAGAACAGGATATTCAGAAAGCTGAAGCGAAAGAATATCAGGCAAATAATATTCCCGAAAAGCGTGAAGCAATAAATTCCGCAGATATTCAGCACCGCATGAATGTAATTGACGGTGATGATGAACATCAGAAAAAAGTCCAGCAGACAGAAAAGGAAAAAGCTCGTGTCGGATATATCACAAGAGAGACACAGCGCAAAAACGCTGATATGATACGAAGAAAATACCAGTCAGAAAAACATCGCAAAACTCAGACAGAAGAATTGGAAGGGGAAAAAAGACCATGAAGAAATTTATTATTATCGGAAGTGCCGCAGTAATAACAGCGGTTACTGCTGCGATCGTGGTAATCAGGAAAGTGAGGTAGCCTATGCCCGTACAGGAACCGGAAAAAAAGAAAACAGATATACCTGTGACCGATACTGAGGAATTAAAGAAACAGCAGAGCGCAGTCTATGAGAACAGTTTTCAGAAATCAGGAAAGCTGCTTCCTTTTCTGAATGCGAAAGCGGAATACCATATGAGCCGTCTGGACACTGTTCTCGGCAAAATCGCAACACAACAGGACAAAATCAGAAAACACGAAAATAAGATAGAACAGCTCGGCGCTAAGGCTGACAGGCTGGAAGATCGTAATAATATGCTGAAAGCTGCATTTGGAAATGTCCCTTTCGTAAAAAATATGATCGAAGCGAATGAACGCAGAATTGATGCTATCCGCAATGAAAAAATACCAAACCGAACACAGAAGCTTACAAACTGTGAGAGCAAAATAAATATGCTGTCAGCGAAACGTGACCGTATCGAACACAAACTCAGCCGTGTTACTGCTCTGAATGATGCAATTAAAAGCTTTTCTATCGGTTTCAACAAGGAGCGCCGTGAAGTATTTTCAGATGCTATGAGCCGTCTGAATGGTGCAGCTGCGGATTGTCTGTCTGACAAGAGGGATAATTTTATTTCTCAGAAAAATGAACTGCTTGCAAAGTATAACGATCCTAAGACTTTTATCGGAGATAAACTCAATCTGCAAGGAAAAATCAACGATGTGAATGAACGTATCTCCGCACTGGAAAACAGAATCACAAAACTGTCCCGTCCTGAAACATACTATGCTGAACAGACAAATGATCAGCTTGATGCTTCTATGAAACTGACAGCAGACAAAATCAGTGAAATGACAGACAGCGGAAATCTCAGCGTTCCGGTGCTTGCAGAAGGCGTTATTGATTCTGCTCATAAGATTGAGGGTATGGAAATTTCTGAAGTGGCAGCTGTTGCTGACAGTATGAGAGATATGCCGCTGAAAAATACAGAGATCCAGATCGAAGATGATCTCAACATGATTGACGGTATTATCAATAACGGCAGCAAGTCTGATCTCAACCAGGCAAGAGAAGAACTTCTTGACGGTATCAAGTCAATGCAGGAACTTGCAGGCAATCCTTTTGTAAGTAAGGAAATGCACGATATGGCAGTACAGGATCTTGCTAAATTGCAGGAACAGTTTTCAGCTGTTGATGAAAAAATCAGTAAGCTCGAAACACCCGAATCAGAACAAGACGTATGGAAACAGATAAATGATGAGGAACTAATGGCTGAAAATACATTCAGTGTAGAACAATGGCTTGTGAATATGGTGCAGAACGGTAAGGCAGAAGTTACAGAGGATGGAGGTTTTAAGATAAATCCTGACTATTACAAAGAACTTCCAAGAAATGACCGTCATGTAGAATCTATGACAGAAGCTCAGGCACTGACTGTCATGCAGGCTCTCACTGCTGCAGGAATTGAGTTTTCTGCCGCTGCCCGTGGTGAGGATAAGGTAGGTATTACGGTATCTAAGAAAGATGTTGTGGCACTCAGCGATATTATGCAGGAATCTGTCGGAAAAACGGCATACAGGTACAGAGAAGATAACAGTTCCTCAAAGTCTGCGGAAAGGTATCAGGCAATCAATCCTGAATATTATCAGTCACTTCCCAAAGACCAGAGATCCACTCGTGCGGAAACCAAAGATACTGCAAAACAGATCATGCAGGGATTAAAACAGACAGGTATTCCGTTTTCTGCGGTTGTCCGCAAGAATGATACCGTAGCCGTTACTGTTTCAAAGGAAAATGCTCAGGCGTATAAACAGATCGAAGCTTCTGTGAAAGGTGAAAGAGCCGTACAGCTTGTCAATCCCGAATTCTTCAAAGCTTTGCCGAAAGAGGAACGCTTTACCCAGCGCATGACAGAAGATCAGGCAAAAGCCAGGACATCAGAGCTTGATAAAAACGGCGTTTCATATTCTGCCGTATTAAACGGTGAAAAATCGGCAGTTACTGTAGCAAAGAAAGATAAAAAAATCGCTTTCTTTCCCAGAAGCAGACTGAAAAAGGAAGTACAGCGGCTGAATGGGCACAACAAAACGTCTCAGCAGAAAGAACAAAGCCAGCAGAAGAAAAACCAGGGACTTAGCCAATGAAACTGACTAAAGAACAGATAGAACGTGCCAAAACAGTAAATCTTCCGCAGTTCCTTATGGCAAATGGCTTTGAGCTGAAAAAAGACGGCAAAGAGTATGTATGGAAAGAACACGACAGCCTGTACATCAGGGATAACGGTCCGGGTGAGCCGGGAAAATGGTTCCGGTTCAGCGAGGATAAAGGCGGTGACAATATCGCATTTGTATGTGAATATATGGGCAAATCCTTTGTCCAGGCTGTGGAAATGCTGAGCGGTGAGCATTATGACAGATCTTTTATCCCTGTAAGCAATAAACCAAAGCCGGATTTTATCAAAGAAAAGGAACTTATCCTTGCGGAGAATCATAACTGCAAGCGTGTGTTTGCCTATCTGTGCAGTACCAGAGGACTTGACTATGCTCTCATATCGAAATTCGTTCATGAGGGCAGAATTGCTCAGGAGCAGAAAACAGGCAATGTACTGTTCAAATTCTTCGATGAGAATGGCAAAGTTGTCGGTGCAGAAAAAGTTGGTACATCTACAGAACATAAATTCAAAGGCATTGCATCAGGCTCGGATCAAAGCTATGGCTTTGAGATCGTGCATGGAAACGGTGAAAAAGCTTTTTTCTTTGAAAGTGCTATCGATTTGCTTTCCTACCTGCAAATGCACGATACAGACGATTGCAGACTAATTTCCATGATGGGTGTAAAGCCGAATATCGTACTTGAAACCATGGACAGGTATAATATTCCTCCTGAGAATGTATATCTTTGTGCCGACAATGACAAGACAGGAAATGATTTTACACGGCGATTACAGGAAAAATATCCTCAGATGAAGCGTATCGCTGCCAATGACAGATATAAAGACTGGAACGATATGTTTAGAGGTATTCCAAAAAGTACAGAAATAGAACAAAAGAAAGAAGAAAAGGAGACTGATATGATGCTTACCTATGGCAACAAAGTATGGAATGATGCGACAGATAACAGAGATAAAACGATCATATCCATGCATGAAAGCAATTTTCAGCAGTTCAGAGATGTTCTTGAGCATTCAGGAATAAACTACTTTGCGTATGCAAAAGAAGATTCTGTGATAATGGCTGTAAACGATAAGGATATTGACTGGCTCAGAAAACTTTTAAGCAGTGACCTTGATACAAGGAAATCTGACAAGGATTATATCCCGCCGGAAAAAAATATTATCGGCAATGCAGAATACAGATATATTCCTCAAAAGGAATATGTGTCTGCTGATCGTGATCTGATACTGAAAATGGCAGAGCTTATGCAGAGGGAAAATATTCAGTTTTCAGGCAGAATTTACCCGACAGGCAAAGGAACTCTGACGGTCAGTCACAATGATCTTTGGAAAGTTCGGAATATACAGAAGTCTGTCATTGATATGCGCAGACAGTTTAGTGCAGCAGAAAAAGCACAGGAGATCGGCAACAAGGACTATCGTGCAAACCGTGACACACATCATTATATGTCTAAACTCACACCTGAACAGTTTAAGGAGATCAAGCCTTTCATTGAAGCAAGTGTGAGCTATCATGCTATCGCCCGTGACGGAAAGGTTGCATTTGCAGTCGATAAGGAAAATGCTCCTGCTTTTCACAGAGCTTTGGAAAATGCAGAGCGTGAGGTCGATATGCTCCATTCAATACAGGACTTGGAACTGCCCATGGAACAAATGGTTGCGCTTTCCCCTGTGATTCATCGTCTTGCTGCGGAAGATATACAGCTTCAGCTTGCAGACTTTTTTGACAGCAGATATGATGAAGCACAGTTCGGCGAAATGCTGTCACTTGTTAATGACTACCTCAATCAGCCTATTGCGGAGCGTTACGGCGAACACTCTAAGCTAAATGATATGCTTGAAGCAAAGTCCAGTTTTGACCGCAGTATTGAGCTTTCAGATTTCTTTTCCCAGCACGGTTTTTCTGATGAACAGAGGACTGCTATTACGGCTATGTTTGTCGGTGATGTAACAAGAGGACAGATCGACAGCATTGACGAGACTTTCAAAGTCGAGGATATTCGAGACTATGATGAAATTCTGCATAATGCTTTGCAGGAAAGTGAAATAGCAGACTTTCTTGCAGAACATAAACAGGCAGTAACTGACAGGGAGAATGCCGCTAAAGAGTCTACTGAGGAGGAACGTGTTCTTTTCGGACAGGCTGACCTTGCTATGTTTTTTGCGGAGTGTACTCTTTCTTCTGACGAATGGGAAGATATGGCTTATCCGCTGTTTGAGAACGGTTATCTTGATAAACACAAGCCTAATGATAAGGGAGCTTTTGGCTATCATCTTAGTGAGCCTGCACTTTATGACCTTGCCTATCGTTATCACAATGGAGAGGACATTCGCAAAGAGCTTGCTCTTAGTCTTATGGAGCATAAAAAGACAGATGATATTGAATTTGTCTTTGAAAACGGTAAAATTTCTGACCACACCTATTATTATGCCGAAAATCTCCGTAACACGCTTCACGCTGATTTCGGCGAAGACAGTGTAAAATGCTCCTTTAACGGTATGGAGCGTGAGGTCACTTATTCTGAGATCGGACAGGCTTTCCTTGACCGCACCTTTGAAGAATTTAATGACATTGCCTTTTGGCGGGTTCGTGACGATATGACAGATGAGATCCCTGATATTTCTGATGAAGCTATCAAACAGCTTATTGCCGCTTTCGATGAGCATACAATGGACGGTTGGGAAAAGGGCGATAATATTCCGAAGCTTAACCGTATCAAAAAAGCTCTGTATGATATTCTCGGAGACGAGGAACAGACAGAAAAGGCATTTGCTTGTATCGCTAAGAATAAGTATAATGTGACTTTTGAAGCTGAAAAGCCTGAGAAGCAGCCGGACAGCCTTGTGTTTCGTTTCGGCAGAGATGATGAGGACGATTGGATCAGCGAAAGTAATATTGTTCACGATTTTGCAATGGCACACCCTGATTGCAGTTTTGCTCTCGGAAATGCTGTATTTGAATATCTTGACGAAAAACAGCACACAGAGAGAAATATCCCTGAACTTAATGCAGGGTGGTATAAGAAAACGGATTTTACAATTCGTGCGGTCATTAACGGTGAAGAATATAATTATGAGGGCCGCTTTGATATTGGTGATGGCAAAGATACGGGCGGTGGCAGTCTGATTGACCATATCCGTGACTATAATCAGGGTATCCTGAACTATACTCAGTACCCGTTCAATCAGCCGGAATATAAAGAAAGGGCGCAGCATACCCTTGATGTTGTTATTCCTTTCCTTGAAGCACATTCTGAACTGACAGCTGAGGAACAGAAGATCTTTGATAATTTCAAGGCAGAAAATCCTGTAAGAACAGAACCTGCCGTTAATATTCCTGAACAGAAAAGAGAACCCGTGGACAGAGGTCCAGTCACAATGCGTAAGGTCGGTGACTTCTATGAGATGTACGGCAAAAACGCTGAGATCGGTATGGAAGTCCTCGGTCTGCATAATACTCCAAAGAATGGCAGCCCTATGGTCGGCTTTCCCGATCATGTCAAAGACGAATACTCTGCAAAGCTGGGGGAAGCAGGATATACCGTGCTTATTGAACAGGCTTTTGAGCTGAATCCTCCGAAGCGTGAAGTACAGCAGCTGACCACTCTGCAAGATGTAGTGGACAAATATTTCGGTTCAGACTGCGAATATGCGGAAACAGAGAAAGGTACATGGAAACTTGCAATCGCTGACGGAGATAAGGTCGGTGAGCTTTTCTACGGCGGTGAGCCTGTCTGTGGTATCTATAATCGTGGAGAAAAAATGGAGATCGAGCCATACCGTGAGCTGTCCACTTTCCCGAAACTCCTGCAAACGGCAATGCTTGAACATAACCCCGACAAGCCCGTGGAGATCATGGATTTTCAGCGTACCTTTGAGACTCCGCTTGACAAAGCAAAGCATCTTATCAATAGTTTCTGCGAAGCTGAATATGACAGCGAAGCAGATTTTTCCGATCTCCACAATGTCGGTATCGCTTATACAACTCTGACTGATGATGAGCTGCCCGTTCAGGTTACAGCTGACCTTATCGACTACAAAATCACTTATGAATTTAATGGTGAGGTCTACAATACCGAACAGTATGACAGCATTGATGATATGATTAAGGATGGTCTGACAGGTCTTGACTTTGACAGCATTATTTCCGTTCCTGATGAAGTCATTGACAGGCACACTGGAGAAATTGAGGACAGGACTACCGTTTATCTTTCAGCAAGTGCAGAGGATTTAGCAGAGCTTCGTGAACATCTGTCCTTAAATGGCTATGATGTGAAGTGGAGTGATGACAGCCTGTCTTTCGATGCTGAAAGCGAACAGATCGCATATATCGAATCTATCTTAGAGGACAGGGATATTGTCTATTCACTTGACGGTGCCGCTTTTGATAACCCTGAGCAAACCGTATCACTTATGAGCGATGTTTCTGAGATATCTGATTTTTCTTCCCGGAAAGACGATGTGAAGCCTGTTACCCTTGAATTCAGCGGTGACAGAGAAAACCTTGAAGATATAAAAGACAAAGCGCTTTCTCTCGGAGCTTCTGCATCTATGGACAATGTAAACGGCACATTATCAATTGATACTTATGATAATCACAGAGATGAATTGGAAACGTTGGCATATAAGCTTGGTGTTTTGTGTAAAGTCAAGGAAGAAATGATTTCGACAGACATTGATGCTCCGCTGTTTACAGATGATGCTGTGATCGATGAAATTCAGAAAAATGAACATTCTTCGGACAATAAGCCATTCTGGACAGAACCTGATCTCCGGGGCGAACAGCTTTCTTTATTCGGAGATCCAGTACCAATGCAGACAAAGCAGGAACAACAGAAATCTTCTGGAAGAAACCGCACAGATGAAGATATGAAGTATCTCCGTAATGAAATAATGCGTGGTACAGGATTCCAGGGCGGTAAATTCCGCATGAAGCAGTTCTATGATGATAATAAGCCGTCCGTCAAGGATTTTGCAAAAAAGCTGAAAGATGAATATGGTACAGGCGGTCACAGCGGTGACGGTGAAGTATCGTTTGCAAATCATGATTCAAAGGGAATACAAATAGAGTTCAATGACGGCACTTCTATTGATTTTTCATGGAATGAGGCAGCTAAGCTGGCTATTGAACTGATTGAAAATGAACAGTATATCACGCCGGATGATATTGACAGACGAAAAAAAGATGCAAAATATACTGTTGAAAACACAAATCCTGATACTACGCATCTCTATGATCAGGCAATGTTAGAAGAAGCAAAAGCTATTCTGAAAGAATATGGTATAGAAGCAGAATACAAGCCGAACGATGAATCGACAGAGCATATCTCCGATACAGAAAAAGAAAACAGTACACCTTCTTTGGTTTCTGTCGGCGATAAGTTTCGCAATAAGGCTACTGGTGAAGTATCTGAGGTTGTTTCTCTGACAGGTGCGCTCCCATGGTACACAGATCAGTGTACTGTCAGCAGAGCAAGCGGCGGTTTTGTTGTTACAGAGAACGTTTCCTATGATAAGCTGCTTAACACAGGAATGTATGAATATATTGACAGTGGTGACATAGCTCTGGAGCATACTGCACCAGAAGCAGAAGTGTCAGACAAAAATAAAGCAACACCAGATAAGGACAATAACTTTAACATCACGGACACTTCTCTCGGCGAAGGCGGTGCAAAAACAAAATTCAAAGCAAATATTGCAGCTATTGAAACGCTGAAAATGCTTGAAAAAGAGAACCGTCCGGCAACAGATGAAGAAAAAGAAACGCTTTCTAAATATGTTGGCTGGGGCGGTATTCCCCAGGCTTTCGATAATGATAACGATTCATGGGCAGCAGAATACACACAGCTTAAAGAACTCCTCTCTCCGCAGGAATACAGACGAGCGAATGCGTCTGTACTCGATGCTTTTTATACATCTCCTACGGTAATAGACGGTATCTACAAAGCACTTGAAAACTTCGGCTTTGAGGGCGGTAATGTGTTGGAACCGGCAATGGGTGTCGGAAATTTCTTCGGACGTATGCCGGAGGAAATGCAGAAAAATTCTCAGCTCTATGGTGTAGAAATCGACAGTATATCGGGAAGAATCGCTCAGAAACTCTATCCCGATGCGGATATTGCTATCCAGGGATTTGAAAAAAATAATTACCAGAATGGCTGTTTTGATGTGGCAGTCGGCAATGTCCCGTTCGGGGAGCTGAGTTTCAAAGATGACAAGCATGGTACATACAAACTGCATGATTACTTTTTCGCAGAAACCCTTGACAAAGTAAAAGACGGCGGTATCGTAGCATTCGTTACCTCAGCCGGCACACTTGACAAGCGTGATGAAACCACAAGGCAGATGTTAGCGGATAAGGCTGATTTCATCGGTGCAATCCGTCTGCCGGGTGGTAAAAACGGTGCTTTCAAGGATAATGCAGGAACGGAAGTCACCACTGATATTATTTTTTTACAGAAGCATAATGATAAGACTGTAAAAGAAATGCTCGATGTTCCTGATTGGGTACGTATCGGTGAAACCGCTGACGGACTTCCGATCAACAAATATTTTGAGCAAAATCCAGATATGGTGCTTGGTACTGTGGTAGAGGGCAACAAACTATACGGCAGCGGTACAATGGTAGTGGCTGATGATGGCTTTGACTTGCAAACGGCTCTGCACGATGCTGTCAGCAAACTTTCTGCACAAATCAGCATGGATAATGCAAGAGATGTATATGCAAAATCGGAAGATGGTATAGATGTAAAAATCCCGTCCAATCTGCGTAATTACAGTTTCTTTATGTCAGACGATCAGGTATATTTCAAGAAAAATAATGTTGCCTGTGATTTACGATATGCTAATAATACTGCACAGCACGGCAGATTCAAGGCATTTATTGAATTGCGTGATACAACAAGAGATTTGCTTGAAGCACAGGAACTGGATAAGTCTGACAGCGTGATTACTGATTTGCAGAAACAGCT
>UQXS01000039.1 GCA_900545125.1 uncultured Ruminococcus sp. | reverse complement strand
AGGAATCGTTGTACGTACCGGAGACGATACCGTCGTTATCGAAACAGGCGGCGAAAGACACAAGCTCAGAATAAAAAAATGGGCAATTACCGAAAATGTTACAGCAGTTGAACGCTTCAAGGAAATGAAGGCCGCTGCCGCTGCTAAAAAGTCCGATTCTGCCGGCGTTGCTTCAGCAAAGCTTTCTGACGACGATGACAGCGAATCCGACAAGAAAAAGGAATCCAAAAAGAAGAAAAAGAACTCTGACGAAGAATAATAAAGCAAATCTCCCCATAGAATTGACTGTACAATTTCTATGGGGAGGTTTTTTATGCGCCGTCACCGTCAAAGCCTCTGGGCAAACAGCAGACTTAGTCTGGCTGTCTCGTCAATGCTCGGCATTCTCTTCCTGCTTATAACGGCTGTTCTTATTTCAGGATTCGCCTTTTTATTTATATCGGATTTCCGGCTTCTCCGCTTTATTTCCCTTGTTCCGGTATTCACGGGAGCTTTCTCCGGTGCGTTTATCTGCGGAAAATACCGACGCCGTAAAGGTCTTATCTCCGGAATTGTCTGCGGCATCATCATATACGCCCTTATCTGCGCCGCAGGAGCGTTCTTCACCGGCAGACCTACCCGTATAGGCAAGCTGTTTCTTCTCGTCACAGCAGGTGCAGCAGGGGGAATTACAGGAGTAAATTCAAAACGTCCAAAAAGTCTGAGGGACTAATGAATCAATAATTTCCGGATGTATCTTCCATAAGCCTGAACTTGATGTTATAATAGCTCACTTTTCCGCTTGAATCCACATGAGCACAGGTTGCAGGAACAACATCGCCTACTCCGTAAAGACTGCTTATAGCATTATAGAACTCTGTATACGTCCTGACTTTTACACCGTTTATTTCTGTAATGAAATCGCCCGGTTTAAGATCGGTATTCGCAATGTCACAATCTTCTGCGATACTGTCAATGTAAATTCCGGTAAAGTCATCAGGCAGCGTATATCCCAGCTCATCCTCAATCGTGCTTTTCTTTGCCGGTTCGGACATATCAATAAGCTGTATGCCAATACGGAATCTTCCCTGTATATAGCCGTGATCTATAAGTTCCTCTATAATAGGCAGCGCCTCGTTTACCGTTATTGCAAAGCCGAGTCCCTCATAACTGCTGTTTACATATTTTGAAGAAGTTATACCTATCACTTCACCCCGCAGATTTATAAGCGCTCCGCCGGAATTTCCCGGACTGATATCCGCATTGGTCTGGATGCATTCCATTTCAAAAGTAGTCTCGTCGCTTCTTATCTTTCTTTTAACAGCCGAAATTATGCCGTCTGTTACCGTAAATGATAAATTAACAGGATTACCGATTGCTATTACCTGTTCTCCTACAACCGCATTGTCGGAGTTTCCGAAAGTTGCCGGAACAAAATTTGCTCCGCTGACCTTAATAACAGCTATGTCCGTTTTCACATCCCTGCCCACGATTTCAGCTTCGTATATACTGCCGTCGCTGGTGCTTATACTATGAAATCCATCAGCACGAAGTACGTGAGCATTAGTAACTATATATCCGTCCTCGTTTAAAACTACCCCCGAACCGGAACCTGCATATCTTCCTGCTTTATAGTCTTCTTCGCTGTTGTAGGTAAATATCTCCACGATAGACGGCTTCACAAGCTTTGCAGCTCCCTCAATGGAATAATTTCCCTTTTCGTCCTTTTCCATTATCTCTTCGTCGGATTTCTGCTCATCCGGTGCTCTGTAAATAACAACCTGCTTTTTGGCGGCAAATCTTTCCAGAGCCTCCTCACTGTTATAAATATCCGTAATTATTCCAAATGCCGCAAAACCAAATGCCGCAGCTATCAGTATAACAAACAGTATCACCGCTGCCGCTTCACCTCTGCTTTTTTTCTTTTTGCCGCCCATTTTTCCTGCCGGGGGCATGGGAAATGTTCCGGCATCCTGCGGATCTTCAAAACCTATGGGTTCATACATAAATCTGTCGTATGAAGTCTGCTCCGGCATGGAGGTATATACCGGCTGATCTATACTCTCTGTATAATTATGCTCTTGTGCAGAGATTTCTGCTCCTTGTAAAGAACCATTTTTATCTGTATTGGATATTTCATTTGTAATATTATTATCTCTTTCGTCCATAGTCTGTCCTTTCGTCTCCCGATTTCTGCATGATTTCCAGATCAGGAATCTGAATTATAAACTTTGTATACTCTCCGTATACGCTTTTGACCACGATATGTCCCTTGTGCAGATGAACTATCTTTCTCGATATTGCCAGTCCGAGACCAAGACCTGAAGCATCCTTTCCTCTCGAAACATCCGTCTTGTAGAAGCGGTCGAATACCTGCTGTATTTCATTATCACGCAGTCCCTCGCCAGTGTTTTTGATACTTACACAGTTCATTCCGTCTTTCTTTTCAAATCCAAAAGTCAAAGCTCCGCCGTAATTTACAAACTTAACGGCATTCTCTACCAGATTATAAATAACCTGCTGCATAAGATCCGCATCTGCAACAGCCACAAGTCTGTCGCTGTCAAGACCAAGCACTTCAAGGTTTTTATCCTCGATTTTCTTCTCGAACATTAATACAGTCTGTATAACAAGATCTGTAAGATTCGTTTCCCGGAAATTCGGCGTCATTGTTCCGGATTCAAATTTAGTCATATTCAGCATTGAAGTGATAAGTATTTTCAGTCTCTGTATCTCCTTTGATACTATCACAAGATACTCATTCTGCCTTGATTTCGGGATTGTTCCGTCCAGAATACCGGAAACAAACCCTCCTACAGTGGTTATCGGTGTGCGCAGTTCGTGAGACACATTTGCGATAAATGTCTTTGAAGCTTCGTCGTTGTTCTTTACATTTTCCGCAAGAGCATTGACATACTGTGCTATTTCCTTCGGAATACCATCAATATCGGTACTGATCTGTTCAGAAAAATCGCCTTTGACGTACATCTCACTTATCTTGAGAAAATCATGCTCATAGACAGTCAGTTTTCTTGTTCTCCGGCTGAGAAGAACATATGACAGATATATCACAATTGCCGAAATAACACAGTATATTGCTATCATCTTCATGGTAAAGGAACTTATATCGTCCGTTCTGCCGCAGAAAAGAATATACATCTTCTCTCTCTCTCCAATGTTATTGATGAGCGTCCTCTTTGTACCATACAACAGATACGGCTCGTTTTTGGACATATTGCTGGAGTCGAGTTCAAGGTATTTCTTGTCCTTGCTTTTGCTGATCTCTTTTTTTATTTCCGCTGCAAGATCGTCCACCTCACTGCTTGCAGCTGTTTCCTTTCCGACGGTGGGAAAACGATGATCTGCGCTTACGTTTTCCTTGTCGTAATCTCCCTCAGAAAAAATGCAGTCTCCGTCTTTGTTATAAATATATATCCTGAGTTTTTCCTCATTTGAAAATTCATAGTGGAGTTTCTGCATGATCTGACTGGATAGGCTGCCTGATTGCTTATACTCATCCTCGAACATACTTATATAAAGCTCGCCTGTTTTTTCAAGCTGTTTCAGCTCTGCATTTCTGTAAATGCGTGATACGATGGATATAAAGATTATCCCGATAAACAACAACAGCGAAATAATAATAATAAATGAAAATTTAAACAGCTTATGATAAGAGCTTTCTTTGTAATTCATAACAAAACGCCTCCTACAAAAAAAGGGGGACACAGCGTCCCCCGTGGTCATTCATCGTCAGCGAAAAATTATTCTTCTTCGTCTGCCTCAAATTTATATCCGACGCCCCAGACCGTTTTTAAAGCCCATTTATCGGAAATTCCTTCAAGCTTCTCACGCAGGCGTTTGATATGAACGTCTATTGTACGTGAATCGCCGTAATATTCAAATCCCCATACCTCGTCCAAAAGCTGGTCACGTGTATATACTCTGTTGGGATTGGACGCAAGGTAGAAAAGCAGTTCCAGTTCCTTTGGAGGAGTATCTATCGTTTTTCCGTTGACTTTAAGTTCATAGCGTGTCATATTTACGGAAAGCTTATCGTAGTGAACTTCCTTGATTTCCGGTTCTGCATTTGCCGTGCCAACACGTCTTGTAACGGCGTTTATACGTGCAATGACCTCTTTTGCGTCAAAAGGTTTTACGATATAGTCATCAGCACCCAGTTCAAGACCTATAACCTTGTCAATAGTTTCGCCCTTTGCAGTTATCATAATAATCGGAACGCTGGATTTCTTTCTTATCTCACGGCATACCTGCCAACCATCTATTCCCGGCAGCATAATGTCGAGAAGAACCATATCCGGTTTCAGTGCATTGAACTTTACGACAGCTTCTTCACCGTCATGAGAAAGAATAACGCTGTAGCCGTCCTTTTCAAGGTAAAGTCTCAGCAAATCGCATATATTTTTATCGTCATCTACAATCAGAACTTTCAGACTTTTTTCATTTGCCATTTTTAGACCCCATTTCTTTAGTAGTACTGCATCAAATGTTACCTAATATGATTATACATCAAATTCATTAAATTGTCAATATTTTTTTATCATTTATCATAAAAATATATTTCAAAAATAAAAACGGACGCCTGAACAGACGTCCGTTAATTAATTTAAGATTAAACCAGCTTGATGACTGCCATTTCAGCAGCGTCGCCACGACGAGGACCGATCTTTACGATCTGTGTATAACCGCCGTTTCTGTCAGCATACTTGGGAGAAATCTCGTCGAAAAGCTTCTTTGCAACGGACTCCTTTGTAACGTAAGCCAATACCTGACGCTTGGAGTGCAGATCATTGTTTTTACCGATAGTAATCATTTTTTCTGCAACAGCACGAACTTCCTTTGCTCTCGTTACGGTAGTTTCGATCTGACCGTTTTCGAGAAGGAAAGTTACCATGCCTCTGAGCATAGCCTTTCTGTGGTCAGTTGATCTGCCCAGCTTTCTTGTACCCGGCATTGTATTTCACTCCTTTTCGTTTCGGTGCCTGTCTGCACCGTTATATGGGTTTATTCTTCTTCGGAACTAAGGTCGAAGCCAAGTGACTTCAGCTTCTCCTTTACTTCGTCGAAGGATTTCTTTCCAAGGTTTCTAACCTTCATCATTTCTTCCTCAGACTTGTTAATCAAGTCATCCACGGTATTTATTCCGGCACGCTTCAAGCAATTGAATGAACGCACCGACAAGTCAAGATCCTCAATGGTCATCTCAAGGATTTTTTCTTTACCCTTTTCGTCCTTTTCAACAAGAACCTCTGCCAGTCCTGATTCCTCTGAAAGGTCAATGAACAGCTTCAGATGCTCGTTGAGGAGATTGGCTGCCTGTGACAGTGCTTCCTTGGCGGAGATAGTACCGTCAGTCCATACCTCCATAGTAAGCTTGTCATAGTCGGTAACCTGACCCAGACGAGTATCCTCGACTGTGTAGTTTACCTTCAGAACAGGAGTATAGATGCTGTCTACCGCAATCACATCAACAGGAAGGTTGACCTGTTTCTTATTCCGCTCTGTGGACACGTAGCCTCTTCCTCTGTCAATGGTGATCTCCATGTAAAGTTTAGCGTCTTTACCCAGTGTTGCGATATGCATACCAGGATCGAGGATATTAACCTCAGAGTCGGTTTTTATATCTCCGGCGGTAATTTCGCATTCACCTTCCGCCTCTATATAGACTGTTTTCGGACCTTCTCCATAGAGCTTGGCTGTCAGTCCCTTAATGCTGAGGATAATCTCTGTGACATCCTCTTTTACACCCGGGATTGTTGACAACTCGTGGTGAACCGTGCCATCCTTGCCCGAAAGCTTTACGGAAGTCACAGCAACACCCGGAAGTGAGGAGAGCAGCACACGTCTGAGGCTGTTTCCAAGTGTTATACCGTATCCACGCTCCAGCGGTGCTAAAACGAATTTGCCGTATTTGCCGTCACTTTTAAGCTCGACAATATCAATATCAGGCTTATTAATTTTTTCCAGCATAAAAACCCTCCTATTTCACAATAACTGTTTGTTTCGAGTTCTGACAAGTCAAGTATCTTATTACTTGGAGTACAGCTCGACGATAAGGTGTGTTGCAACCTCGTAATCAATATCCTCTGCGCCGGGAAGACGATTTACTGTAGCTGAAAAATCGTCCTTATTGGCTGTGAGCCATACGGGAACAAGTCTGTCCTTGGTCTCTTCAACAGTTGCCTTGAACTTTTCGGAGGTTCTGTCCTTTTCACGGAGAGCGATAACATCGCCCGGCTTTACTCTGTATGAAGGAATATTTACCTTCTTGCCGTTTACAGTGTAGTGGCTGTGAACAACCAGCTGTCTTGCTTCACGTCTTGTAAGAGCCAGACCCATTCTGAAAACAACGCTGTCCAGTCTTGATTCGAGACAAGTGATAAGGTTGTCACCTGCCTTGCCTTCCATCTTTGAAGCTATCTCAAAGTAGTGATAGAACTGCTTTTCAAGTACGCCGTAAATGAACTTGAGCTTCTGCTTTTCCTTAAGCTGAAGACCGTATTCAGATATCTTCTTTCTGTTCTGTACGTTCTTGAAACGGATAGACTCCTTCTTGGATACGCCTAAAACAGCGGGGCTGATGCCCAGGTATCTGCACTTTTTAAGAATTGGTTCTTTCTGTACTGCCATTTTAAAACACCTCCTGTTAGATCAGACACGACGTCTCTTGGGCGGACGGCAGCCATTGTGCGGAATGGGAGTAACGTCCTTTATCATCTTTACCTCAAGACCTACAGTCTGAAGTGCTCTGATAGCAGCCTCACGACCTGCACCGGGTCCTTTTACATATACTTCAACATTCTTGAGACCGTGCTCCATAGCAGCCTTTGCTGCTGTTTCGGCAGCTGTCTGTGCTGCGAAAGGAGTAGATTTCTTTGAACCTCTGAAGCCCAGCTCGCCTGCACTTGCCCATGAAATAGCGTTGCCTGCTGTATCTGTGATAGTTACGATTGTATTATTGAAAGTGGACTGAATATGAACTGCGCCGCTTTCGATGTTCTTGCGTTCTCTACGTCTTCTGACAGTAGTAACTTTTTTACCCTTCTGCTGTGCCAAAGCTCATAACCTCCTTACTTCTTCTTGTTGGCGATAGTCTTTACAGGACCCTTGCGGGTTCTTGCGTTTGTCTTGGTTCTCTGTCCTCTTACGGGGAGACCCTTTCTGTGACGAACGCCTCTGTAGCAGCCTATTTCAACAAGTCTCTTGATGTTAAGAGCAACCTCACGGCGGAGGTCACCCTCTACGCTGTAGTTTGCGTCGATATAGTCACGAAGCTTAGCTACATCCTCTTCAGCGAGATCCTTTACTCTTACGTCAGGATCAACACCTGTGTTAGCGAGGATAGTTGTTGCAGTCTGACGACCGATTCCGTAGATATAAGTGAGACCGATTTCGATTCTCTTATTCTTGGGAAGGTCAACACCGGCTATTCTTGCCATATTAAAATTGCACCTCCATTAAATGCGCTTCGGGGATTAACCCTGACGCTGCTTATGCTTTGGATTCTGGCAGATCACCATGATTCTGCCCTTTCTTTTGATAACCTTGCACTTTTCGCAAATAGGTTTTACTGAAGGTCTGACTTTCATTGAAAATACCTCCTTAAAGCGGATGCGGAATACTGTTTCGCATTCCTGTATTCATTATTTAACACGCCATGTGATACGGCCTTTTGAAAGGTCGTATGGTGACATTTCAAGCTTTACCTTGTCACCGGGCACGATTCTGATATAATTCATTCTGAGCTTGCCGGAAACGTGGGAAAGTACCTCGTGACCGTTTTCAAGCTGAACCTTGAACATTGCGTTTGGCAGTGCGTCTGTTACAACGCCCTCAACCTCGATTACATCTTCCTTGGACACCTTGATAACCTCCTTTACTCAGTCTCCTGCCGCATATCTGCCAGCAGCTTTCTGAGCTTTTTATCAGTTATATCGTTTAATTCTATCATGCCGCCTGTCAGACTGATATGCTTTATGTTCTTGCGTTTGGGAGCAGCAAGTTTTCTGCTTTTTCCGTCTGCAATAAAGCAATACGTTTCGTCCGCCGACACAACCGTGAAAAATCCTCCGCAGTCACGTCCGGCATCCGCTCTGACAACCGAGCCTTTTTGCAGCTTCACAATATGTCCCTCCGTCAGGGCTGAGTCAGAATGACGGGACCGTCAGGAGTTATTGCGATTGCGTGCTCGAAATGAGCAGACAGTGAACCATTTTTAGTAACCACAGTCCAGCCGTCCTTGAGAACTCTTACATCGTCGCCCTTCTGATTTATCATTGGCTCGATGCAGATTGTCATACCGGAAACCAGCCTGGGACCATGCCCCGGCTTTCCCCAGTTTGGGATCTCCGGCGATTCGTGAAGCTCTCTGCCGATACCGTGGCCGCAGTAATTTCTTACGATTCCGTAGCCTCGTGAAGCACAGTACTCTTCAACAGCATGAGAAATATCTCCGATTCTTGCGCCCACCTGAGCCTGAGCTATACCCTCGTACAGGCTTTTCTCAGTTACCTCAAGCAATGCCTTAGCCTCATCAGAAATTTTACCCACAGGGAAGGTCCAGCAGCTGTCGCCGTTGAAGCCCTTGTAAACGGCTCCGGTGTCGATGCTTACTATATCGCCCTCTTTAAGCCTGCGGTTTGCTTTCGGAATTCCGTGAATCACTTCTTCGTTTACCGAAATACAAGCGTTTGCAGGAAATCCGTACAAGCCTTTGAAACCGGATTTGCAGCCGTGTTGTGCAAAGTAGCTGCCTATCAGCTTATCCACATCAAGAGTGGACATACCCGGTCTTAATTTTTCGCCCGCATACCACAGTGCGCCGCAGGTAATTTTACCTGCTTCACGCATCATGGCAAGTTCGGACTTTGATTTTATGGTTATGCTCATTACCTCATGCTCCTACTGCTGCCAGTGTAAGCTTTGAGGTGTCAGCTACCTCTTCCTGACCCTCTACTGTAACAAGTTTTCCCTGCTTCTCGTAGTAGTCCTTGAGAGGAGCTGTCTTTTCGTGATAAGTTGCAAGTCTTTCGAGAACGACTTCCGGCTGATCGTCCTTACGGATAACAGTCTTGTCGCCGCACTTATCGCATACGCCCTCAACCTTTGAAGGCTTATATTCAACATGGTATGAAGCTCCGCAGCCCTGGCAGACTCTTCTGCCCGAAACTCTCTGCTTGATCGTTTCATCTGCTACGTTGATCTCAATTACCTTGTCGATCTTGATATTCATTGCGTCAAGAGCCTCAGCCTGGGGAACTGTTCTTGGAAAGCCGTCAAGGATAAATCCGTTCTGGCAGTCGTCCTGAGCGATTCTCTCTTTCAGGATTCCGATAACGATTTCATCTGATACAAGAGCGCCTGCGTCCATTGCTGCCTTTGCCTTGAGTCCGTACTCAGTGCCGTTCTTTGCAGCTTCACGAAGGATATTGCCTGTAGAGATCTGGGGAATGTTCAGTGCCTCGGAAACGACCTCAGCCTGTGTTCCCTTTCCTGCGCCGGGAGCGCCTAAAAAGATAAGATTCATATACCGTCCTCCTTTTTTATTTTAAGAAGCCCTTATGATGACGCATCATAAGATGTGATTCAAGTGTACGTGTTGTTTCGAGAGCAACGCTTACCGAGATAAGTATTGTCGTACCGCCCATTGAAAGTGCCTGGAGGTTTGAATCAACAATACCCATTATTACAGGGATTATTGCGATTATTCCAAGGAAGAATGCTCCTACGAGAGCGATCTTCGAGAGAACCCTCTGGATATAGTCAGATGTAGGCTTTCCGGGTCTGATACCTGGGATGCCGCCGTTGCTCTGACGGAGATTGTTGGCTATCTCAACTGGATTATACTGGATCGAAACATAGAAATAGTTGAATGCAATTATAAGTAAGAAATAGATAATTGCATATGACACGCTCGTTCTGCTGAAGAACTGGCAGAATGCGTGATAGAAACCTGTACTCTTTGTATCAGGCTTGAAAAGCTGGATCGTCTGGGGCAGAGCCATAAACGACATGGCAAAGATGATAGGCATAACGCCGCTCATGCAGACCTTGATCGGGATATGGGTCTTCTGACCACCATACTGTTTTCTTCCGACTACACGCTTTGCGTACTGGATCGGAATACGTCTTTCTGCTTCATTCATAAATACAATGAATGCTATCTCAGCAATAACGAATACGAGATATCCGATCGAAACGAAGAGATACTTCTGTGGCTGCCTTTTTGTAAGATCAACAAGAACGCCGATATCAGTCGGGATTCTTGCAGCAATACCTGCAAAGAGGAGCATGGAAATACCGTTTCCGATACCCTTATCGCTGATTCTGTTACCCATCCATACTACAAGAGCAGCACCTGCAACAAAACAGAGAATAATTACTGCTGCGGAGAAGTACTGATCCATGTTCTTGCCCAGATACCTTACAGCAGATTTGCCTGTCTTTTCATCCGTCATTCTCGTAAGCGTTACATAATAAGCGTAAGCCATGAAGAATGCCAGAGCTATTGAGACGAACGATGTGATCTTTTCGATCCTCTTGCGTCCTTCTTCACCCTCGTTGCGCATTCGTTCCAACGGAGGAAGCGCATAGGTCAGAAGCTGCATAATGATCGATGCATTGATGAATGGTGTGATTGAAAGTGAAAAAATACTTGCCTGTGACAGCGCACCACCAGTGATGATGTGCAGATATTCAAGGAAGTTTCCGTCTGTAGCATTCCTGTCCATCCATGTTCTTACCACATCGGAATCAAGGAACGGAACTGTTACGGCACTTCCGAATCTGAAGATGATGATCATGAATAATGTATAGAGGAGCTTCTTTCTTATCTCAGGAACTCCCCACGCCTTTCTCAGGGTCTGAAACATTATTAGATCACCTCTGCCTTCCCGCCAGCCTTTTCGATTTTTTCGATAGCGCTCTGTGAGAATTTAGCAGCCTTTACAGTTAAATTAGCAGTAAGCTCTCCGTTGCCGAGTACTTTGATGCCGTCGTAAGCCTTCTTTACAAGACCTGATGCAACGAGAAGCTCTGTATCAACAACAGTGCCGTCCTTGAATGCATTAAGATCCGAAACGTTTACGATTGCATACTTTGCAGCGAATATATTATTGAAGCCTCTCTTAGGGATTCTTCTTGTGAGGGGCATCTGTCCGCCTTCAAAGCCGATTCTTACACCGCCGCCTGAACGTGCGTTCTGACCCTTATGGCCCTTGCCGGCAGTCTTTCCGTTGCCCGAGCCGTGGCCTCTGCCGATACGCTTAACAGCCTTGTTGGAATCGAGTGCGGGAGTTAATTCGTGAATTTTCATTAGTGTGCACCTCCTTGCTTACGCTTCTGTAACCTCAACAAGGTGTGAGATTTTATTGATTTTACCCTTTGTCTGCTCATTATCAGGCTGGGTTGTTACGTCGCCGACCTTCTTGAGGCCAAGTGACTGAGCAGTAGCAATCTGGTCTTTCTTTCTGCCGATAAGGCTCTTTACAAGCTTGATTTCCTTAGCCATGTGTTACTGCCTCCTTAACCTAAAATTTCCTTAACGGACTTGCCTCTCTTTGCAGCAACCTCTTTAATGGATGTGCATGATGTAAGACCGTTGATGGTAGCTCTTACTACATTGCAGGGATTATTTGAACGAAGTGACTTTGTTCTGATATCCTTGATGCCTGCAACTTCGATAACGGCACGAACCGGACCGCCTGCGATAACGCCGGTACCGGGTGCAGCAGGCTTCATAAGAACTCTGCCTGCACCGAATTCGCCTACGATTTCGTGAGGGATAGTAGTTCCCTTGAGAGCAACCTTTTTAAGGTTCTTCTTAGCATCCTCAATTCCCTTGCGGATTGCATCCGGAACTTCGCCGGACTTACCGAGACCAAAGCCTACGGTACCGTTTCCGTCGCCTACTACAACGAGTGCAGCAAACTTCATGATACGGCCGCCCTTAACAGTCTTGGAAACTCTGTTGATTGCAACAACCTTCTCAACGAACTCAGGAGCCTGTGTTTCAATATTAGCCATTGTTGTACCTCCCTCTTAGAACTTTAATCCGTTTTCACGTGCGCCTTCTGCAAGTTCCTTGACACGTCCGTGATAAAGGTAGCCGCCTCTGTCGAATACAACTTCGGTGAT
Organism: uncultured Ruminococcus sp.; assembly: GCA_900545125.1. GTDB lineage: Bacteria > Bacillota > Clostridia > Oscillospirales > Ruminococcaceae > Ruminococcus. Next base: position 2,090 of record UQXS01000039.1, on the reverse strand, counting down.
GCCCTTATCGGCTGCGTTCTTGGCGATCATCTCGCCGACCTTGCGTGCGCCTTCAACGTTGCCGCCGTTTCCGTCAAATCCCTTGTCCATGCTGGATGCGCTGGCAAGAGTAACACCGTTTACGTCGTCTATAAGCTGAGCGTAGATGTGCTTTGTTGAGCGGAACACATTGAGACGGGGACGCTGAGCAGTTCCAGAGATCTTTGCACGTACTCTGCGGTGTCTCTTTAATCTTGCTTTATTGCTGTCATACTTCTTAATCATAGCAATTTGCTCCTTCTAATTACTTCTTGCCCTTACCGGCCTTGCCTTCCTTGCGGATGATATGCTCGCCGGCGTATCTTATACCCTTGCCCTTGTACGGCTCGGGAGGACGCTTTTCACGTACCTCGGCTGCAAACTGACCTACAGCCTGTTTGTCAATACCGCTTACAACGATCTTATTGGGCTGAGGAACATCAAGCTTTATCTGATCTGTTTCCTCAATGATTACGGGATGTGAATAACCCAGTGAAAGAGTTACCTTTGTTCCCTGCTTTGCAGCACGGTAGCCTACACCCTCGATCTCAAGAGTCTTGGAGTAGCCGTTTGTAACGCCTTCGATCATGTTTGCGATAAGTGTTCTTGTAAGACCGTGAAGTGAACGATGCTTCTTGTCATCGCTGGGTCTTGTAACTGTGATTACACCTTCAGCAACCTCAATTCCGAGTTCAGCAGAAAACTGCTTTGTAAGCTCGCCCTTGGGTCCCTTGACTGTGATGCAGTTGTTGTCGTTCTTAACTTCTACACCTGCGGGAATGCTGACAGGCATTTTGCCGATTCTTGACATAATGTTGTCCTCCTTACCAGATGTATGCAAGGACTTCGCCGCCGACGTTAAGCTCTCTTGCCTTCTTGTCGGTTACGATACCCTTTGAAGTTGAAACGATTGCGATGCCAAGGCCTTTTCTTACCTTGGGCATATCTGCGCAGCTTGAATAGATACGCAGACCGGGCTTTGAAACTCTTCTGAGCCCTGTGATGACCGGTGACTTGTTGTCGCCGTATTTAAGCGTAATTCTGATAACACCCTGCTTGCCGTCCTCAATAAGCTGAAAGCTCTTTACATAGCCCTCGTCAACGAGAATCTGTGTAATATCCTTTTTAACTCTTGAAGCGGGAACGTCAACTGTGGCGTGCTTTGCAGTATTCGCATTACGAATTCTTGTTAAAAGATCTGCTATTGTATCAGTGATTTGCATGCCGAATGACCTCCTTTTCGTATTTTACCAGCTTGCCTTCTTAACACCCGGAATCTGACCGTCGTGTGCAAGCTCTCTGAAACAGATACGGCAGATGCCGAACTTTCTGAGGTATGCGTGCGGTCTGCCACAAATCTTGCATCTGTTATATGCTCTTGTGGAATACTTGGGAGTTCTCTGCTGCTTGTTGATCATTGCCTTCTTAGCCATTTTTATTCCTCCCTGATTACTTGATGAACGGAGCGCCCAGAAGTGTCAGGAGCTCTTTAGCCTCTTCATCAGTGTTTGCAGTTGTGATGAAGTTGATATCCATGCCTCTTACCTTGTCGATCTTGTCATACTCGATCTCAGGGAAGATGAGCTGCTCCTTGATACCTGTTGAGTAGTTGCCCTTGCCGTCAAAAGAATTTGCATTGATTCCTCTGAAGTCACGAACACGAGGAAAAGCTACATTAAAGAGCTTGTCTACGAATTCGTACATCTTCTCGGCCCTCAGCGTTACCTTAACGCCGATAGGCATACCCTCACGGAGCTTAAAGTTGGCAACTGACTTCTTTGCACGGCATACCACAGGCTTCTGACCTGTAATAGCAGCGAGATCTGTCATGATTGCATCGATAACCTTTGAGTTATCCTTAGCCTCGCCGGCGCCTACATTGATAACAACCTTTTCGAGCTTCGGAATCTGCATTACGCTTTTGTATCCGAATTTCTTCATCATTGCAGGAGCAACGTCGCTAACATAAAAATCCTTTAATCTTGCCATTGTCGTTCTCCTTTACATTATTCAAAAGACTTGCCGCACTTCTTGCAGACACGGAGCTTCTTTCCGTCGTCGTCAAAAGTATG
>UQXS01000038.1 GCA_900545125.1 uncultured Ruminococcus sp. | reverse complement strand
TAAGAGCCTGTTCAGTATCTTTTTATGTGCGGATTTTCGAGCATAATTTTGTCGGCTACAAGGAAAAAATTCGCAGACATACTGACGTATGACAAGGATTTTTGACGCAGTAAGCGGCGAAAATTGCCGAAAAGACGTGTGAAAAAAGATACTGAACAGGCTCTAATAGTGCAGCATTTCCGAAAAATACTCCTTTAACGGTAGCGTACTTCCCGAATGCTTTCCGTCCGGAATAATTCTGAAACGTTCGTTGCGCAGCATATTTTCCGTGAAATCATGCGTATCAATGATCTCATCCTGTCCGCCCACAATGCAGCTCACATTGCTGCTGTCCAGCTTTGCAAGCGTTCCGAACATAGAAACAAATGGCTTTATATCGCCATGAAAACCAAGTCTGGGCAGGTGCAGAAAAGGCATCAGACAAGGATTGACGAGCATTACGGGAAGATTTTTTCAGCAGACAATACTGCCGCAAAAAAGCCACCGAGACTCGTTCCGACGATGAGTTCAATACGCTTGTCCGCAATGATGTACCTCAGTTTTCCGAGAATGTTTTCAGGCGATTCAGCATCATAGTCGATTGCAGGGAATATGATATTCGTACAGTTATTTGCCTGCAATGCGGCATAGGCTGCGTTATGAGGGTTACCGCCATAGCCGTGAATGTTTAATATTCTCATAAAATTTAATTCCTTAGAGCTTGATTTATTTTTCGCTTTTTCCTTTGTAGTTGCAATACTCGCTAATTACACATTTCTCACACTGAGGATTTGCACAACAAATATTCTTTTCACCCTCCGCACAATAAGACCATAAAATAACATCAATGTATCTTTCGTGTTCAGATGATGCAACCGAAAAATCATGAATAATGTCATAACATTCCTGAATGGACGCCATTTTTCTGCTTGAAAATCCAAGTCTCTCGCTGCCAAGTATGCGCTGAATATGTCTATCCGGTTTAGGAAGATCAATGCCTACACCCGGTAAGTATTCGGAAATAAGCGGAGCGCTCATTTCTTTTAAATTGTTATCTAACGTCTTAACCAAGTCGTATTTAGTCATTGAATGATAATAGGCATCAATACTTCCATGTTCCTGATGTATTTGCTGCAAATATGATATGTTATGCTTTAAGGCATACATTTGAAACTTGATCCTCATGTTACCGCATCGAATGCTTTTGACTGACTTTATCAATTGTTCAGGATCGGCATTCTTGAGTTTGTCTGCATCATAATTCATGAATATGCTTTCAAGTTGACTTAAATGCTGTTTGATTGGTTCATAAGGTCGGTTAGCAGTTAACATTGCAAGTATCATGCATGCAACGTGTTCTGAAATGGAATGAATTTTTCCGTTATCGGAATCTGCCATTGTTTTGTCAATGTCTTTTTTTGTTTGAGGATCATTATGCTGTAATTCGAGAGTCTTTATAATTTTAACATATTCTTTCATTAGAATTTCTCCTTTAGATAATCAAATTCAATGTCAGCCTGAAACCGCACTTCCGCTGACGGTAAAGTTTTTATTACAGTTCTCACGAAAATTTTTTCATTAAATTCAAATCAGAAACACTGAACACTGACATGAACAAATAAAAAATCAGCAATAACGGAAAACAGCAACCTTGAACATAATCTTGTCTATTTTCACTAAAATGAGGCGTGAGAACCGTAAACGGAAAGTCTCTTAAATGTCTATCTCGAATTCGACGGTGCTATTGACCAGATCGAGCGCCGTCTGTGCTTTTGCGAGGGTATCGGAAAGCTCTGTGTAATATCTGCCGACTTCTTCAATGTCGTAATTAGCGTATTTATAGTCGATGATACTGCCGCCGGAATAACCGGAGTTGACACGGACTTTTGGCATTGCCTCCCTCATTTTAGAGAGGGTATCACACTCTGCGTTAAGCTGAGGAAGATAAACAAGCATTTCGTCGATGGTCATGTCAAAATTCGGAACGACAGTAACCGTGTTGAATACATTGATAGCATGTTTGACCTTGCGTATCTTCTTAGCAAGTTCGTCCTGTGCATCACGCATTTCTGTAAAGTTGTAGTCAGGACGCACGGAATTTATATTCTCCTGAATTGCAGCAACGAAGCTGCTTGAGTTAGCCTCTTTGAGCTGTAATGCTCTCAGTTCGTCGTTTAGCTGACGCAGTAGTTTGGCTGCCTGTGCTGATGTTACTCGCATATGTTTCCTCCTTAAGATTTGTATTGGAATTCTTTACTTTTACCTTGTGATTATATTATAGCATCAACTAATGTACCAAAAACGCCCTATATAATCAGCTCAGTTTTCCCAAGCCATACGCTGTATCTCTCTGATGATCTCTTCAGGATTATCTTCTTCCAGCAAAACCATAGTGTTGAACTTCTTTCCGGTTTCAAGGCAGCGCAGTTTCACATAGATATATCCGTTTAAGTCCCACATATCATCCGGATAAAAGCATACCCTTATCTGTTTGCCATGGAGTGAGATGATAAACCGTTCTTCGCCTTCGCCCTTCCAATAGTCATTCGCACAAATATAATAACAGCGACGGTATCGGTAGGTCAGTATGGCTTTGAGCAAATCGTATTCTTGTTCTGAGTCCGCTGTTTCTATTGAATATACACTGGGGTCCTTAGCCTCCCATATAAGCCAGTGCAGCATGGATATAAGCTCAGTCGTCCTACCAAAGTAGGCGCTTAGTCTTCTCAGCACCTCCGGACAGTACAGTTGTACCATAATACAATCACTGCCTCCAGAAAAAGCAATTTCGATGTTTCTGCCGTTGCACTCGTACCAATGTGCTTCTGTACCGTCAATACAGAACTTTACATAAGCATCAAAGAACATCTGACACGCTTCTACCCACTGTTCTCTTTCGATATACTCCATATACTACCTCCTGACAATAAGAAAGGCTTTATGTTTACGGTTCTATCATAGCATATATAAAATGAAATTCCGAAGATGTGGGTGATTTGGCAGAAATTTCTCCCTTTTGCACAAACAAGCGGTATCTATGTTGTCCAAAGATTACAGGCTTACTGCTACGCTATCCCTTTGTGATTATATTATATCATGAGTGATGTACCAAAAAGCGGCGGTGTCTATGATGTGGTATATCAGCTTATTAAACGAGTTGATTATCTCAACGCTCCCCATTTAACAAATGCAGAGCAGCCTCCGTTTGCCTGCCTTGTCTGCTGCCAAGCGCCGGACTTCCGGTTCATACATTTGCCTGTAGCCATTGGACTGCTTACCTCAAGTCTTGAGCCAAAATGGTCGCAGATTTTCCGTTCACCTGACCAACAGGAACAGGTTGCACAATACTTAGAATCGCAAGTATACTGATACATAATCATACCTCCATGAAGTGTTGTCTTTACTATGATTATATTGTAGCACATTCGATGCACCCAAAAACGCCCTATGTCAGGATTCGTATTTTCGGAGAGCATTCCTCAGCGTTTCAGCTATCTGTTCACGCAGACTTTGCGGCGACAGAACCTCTACTGTATCTGCAAACTGTATCGCCCAGTGAAGCATAGCAGATTCGCTCACTTGAACGTGAACTTTTATCATATCATCAGGCAGTTTTTCTATGCGTAAATCCGTACCAAAGCTGTCCACAACATCATTCATCATATACTGCTTGCACTGAAATGTGATATGCATTGGTTTTCCGCTCCAGAGATTTGGATGAGCCTTGATATACTCCGAGAGTTTGATGCCTGTTTCAAAGCCTTTCAGCATACGCAAAGATTTTAAAGGCGTGTCAAGAGGTACGCAATCTTTAATGCGGTCAATCCGGAAATGCGTCAGATCATCATATTGCGGAAGATTACATATGAGATAAGAATGACCGTTCTGAGAGATGAGCTGATATGGATTGACCGTGTATTGTTTCTTTTTGCCATTACTGTCAAGCCTGTATTTTAGCTTTCCATCAATACCGCAGTCGCAATAGTGAAACGAAATCTGCTTTCCGTCTGAAATAGCACTCCCGATATGTTCCAGCGTCATGATAATTTCTCTGTTTTCACATTTTCCGTAAATATCCATGTCAATCTTAGATATTTCCGAATGGAAATACTTGCTTGAAAGTTCTTCAAGTCTGTGGATTAGGCTGATACGATCTTTTTTTGAAAGTCCGTCAGTAAGCAAGACATTATCAATCAGCAGGTACAGCTCACCGTTCATGAACTCATGAACATAATACCAATCCGTCAGGATAGTTTCTTCTCCGCTTTTGCCATTTCGGGTAATAGCATTACTTTCAAATTCGCTTCCACGGTATCCTATGGGAAAACCGAATTCAATGAGTTTGGAAAGATTGCGCCTGACTGTTTTGCGGTCAACTTTCATTCCGTATTCTGATTCCATCAGGTTCTGTATCTGCTGCTGTGATAGCCTGTGATTTTCATCGGTATGCTTTCTCAGGATATCAAGAATATCGAGTATTATCATTTTCTTAGGCTGCATATCGGTCATGATTATCAACCTCCTGTGTGTTGTAATTGTATATATTATACATCAAATTGACAGAAAAAGCAAGTGTGTAAGGAAAGCAATAGCCATATCTTGAGTATTTTCTTGATATGGCTATCACTCTAATAATTTTGTTGATAATCGGATTCAGTTTTGGGTTACACTTCAATTTCCATACCGTTTCGGAGTGTGAACGTCAACATTCCATCCGTCCCCACAACAACTTTATCGACTATCAGCCGCCACAGCTTTTCATCGAGTCTGTCTATCAGAATTTCGTTTTCTTCAAGTGTGTGAACCAGCCCCTCCAGCAGTTCCTTGCGTGAGAGCCTTGCGACTTTCTTGCTTTGCAGATCTTTCAAAACCTCTTCACCCTTAGTTTTCAGCTTCCCGTATTCTGCCATTTTCTCTTTGTAGAAATCCTCGCTTTGCGGATGCATCGCATTTTCCTTGATAAAATTCTGCATGGCTGTAGCAAGTCCGTTGAGATGAGCATACTGCTCTTCAATTTTCTTGTCCAGTGCTGTGTAGTCGGAAAGAAGAGTAACGATCTCACGGCAGGAAGCAATGAAATCAGCTTTATCAGGGGCAATTCTATTACACACCTCAATGAATTTTTTCTTGATATCATCTTCGTACAAATGCGGTGTATCGCATTTTTCGCCATTCTGAAATTTGTGATTGCACTGCCAGATCACACGGCGGTATTTGGAAGTACTATGCCAAACCTTTGAACCGAAGAATCCACCACAGCAGGCACAGACAATTTTAGCCGAGAAAATGTTACTGCTGCTGTAGACTCTGCCGATAGCCTTTCTGCGACTTATTTCAGCCTGCACCAGTTCAAATTCCTCCGGATCAATAATGGGCGGGTGACTGTGCTCCACGAAATACTGCGGAACTTCGCCCTCGTTGATTTTTACCCTTTTCGTGAGGAAATCAACAGTAAATTTCTTCTGCAAAAGCGCCGAGCCTTTGTATTTTTCGTTTGTCAAAATGCTTTCAATCGTGCTGCTGTACCACTTTTTCTGCCCCGAGGGTGCAGCAATTCCCTGTTTCATCAACATCTGTGCGATTTTATTTGCGGTAAGTCCCTCCATAAAACTGCGATATATCAGGCGGACAACCTCCGCTTCCTCCGGCACGATTTCACCCTTGCGGTAACCGAGGAAACGTCCGTAGGGGATAGTGACCTTTCCGTCAGCCATGCGCTTACGCTGTCCCCATGTTACGTTTTCTGAGATAGAGCGTGATTCCTCTTGCGCGAGGCTTGACATCAGCGTAATTAACAATTCCACCTTAACGCTGTCGTTGATACAATGACAAAAAAATAACAAAAAAGTTGCATTCAGGGTTGCAAAAAGGTTGCGTCAGGGTTGCATAGGGTTGCAAAAGGTTGCATTTAGGGTTGCAAAAATGCAACCACTTTCAAATGAAAGCTATAGCGGAGAGAGTGACGCAAAGTGCTGAACTGCGAAAATGCCGAAATATCGGCAATTTCGAGAATCAGAGGGTTGCAATAGGGTTGCAAAAAGGTTGCATCAAGGGTTGCAAGGGTTGCATTATGGTTGCATTTATAATTAAAATGGCTGCATTCGTAATTTGTATAAAACAAAAAAAGGGGCTGCGGATATACCGATTGTGTTGATTCTCACATTGGCATAACCACAGCCCCTCTTGGCATATTCAGTTTTTAAATGCAACCCGTATATCATCCTTGCTGTACACAGTCACGCTCTCCACAAGCAATCCCCAGAGTTCCTCGTCAAACTCGGTCAAAACTCCTAAATCCTGCACATTTTTAATGAATCTCTCAATAGCTTGTACACGCCTGTGAGCATCCGCAATTTGCTCCTCAATCGCATCAAAAACGGATTTTTCGGCTTCATAACGTTTCATCAGGCTACTGTACCTTTTATTGTATTCCGTTTGATCTTGTGCGATTCTTGCATTCTCCTGAACCAGCTTTGCTACCATATCAGCGAGGATTTCCATTTCCGTTCTGTGCTTGTCACGCTGTAATTCAAGAGCCGAAATATCGGATACAATTTTAATGCTTTCACGCAGATTTGCGATAATTTCAGCCTTATTCCGAATCATTTTATTGACTGCATCAATAAAAATCTTATGAATTTCTTCTGCTATCAAATGCGGTGTTCCACACTTTTTGCCATTATACTTATGCCCACATTGATAAATTACTCTGCGGTATTGGTCAGTTGAATGCCATACTTTCGGGCTGTAAGAACTGCCGCATTCTCCGCAGATGATCTTGCTTGCTAAAATATCCACACCGCTGTATCGGCTTTTGTTGTTACTTCTTCGTTCCAATTCTGCCTGAACTGCATCAAAAACTTCCGGACTGACGATACCTTCATGGCTCTCTTCCACGTAATATTGCGGAATCTGACCGCTGTTTTTCTTTATCCTTTTCGTCAGATAATCCGTTGTAAACGTCTTTTGAAGCAATGCATCGCCCTTGTATTTTTCGTTCGTCAGAATGCTTCTGACCGTACTACCTACCCATTTTTCCTTTCCGGCAGGCGTGGGAATTCCATCCGCTGTGAGTTTTTTGGCAATGCTGTATGGTGTCAATCCGGCAAGGCAAAGCCGATAAATTTCCCGTACAATTTTCGCTTCTGCTTCGTTGATAACAGGCTCACCGTTTTCACCTCTGTCATATCCGAGGAATCGTCCGAACGGCATAATGATTTTTCCGTCTGCCATTCTTTTGCGATGTCCCCATGTGACATTTTCGGAGATGGAGCGTGATTCCTCTTGCGAAATAGAACTGATGATGGATAATAATAATTCACACTTTGAATCAAAAGTCCAGATATTTTCCTTCTCAAAGTAGCACTCCACATTATGCTCTTTCAGTTTGCGGATTGTTGAAAGAGAGTCCACGGTATTTCGGGCAAAACGGCTGACAGACTTTGTGATAATAAGCTGAATTTTTCCGGAAAGTGCATCCTCCACCATTGTCTGAAATCCTAATCTTCCCTTGGTTGAACATCCCGAAATCCCCTCGTCTGCGTACACTTTAACAAATTCCCAATCATCACGACCGTTGATATAATTGGTGTAATACGTGACCTGTGCTTCGTAAGAACTCTGCTGTTCCTCATGATCCGTTGATACTCTTGCATACGCAGCAACTTTACGTTTTGCACATTCGGTGAGTGGTGCATCTGTAAAGCGGCTGATCGTTGCAGGCAATTTGGTGACGACCGCCATTTATTTATCCTCCTTTTTCTTCATCGTTTCAATTGCTTTTTTGCGGATTTTAAGCGATTTTCCCGAAGAATCTGCGCTTTTTCAAAGGTATCCCTATCAATAACAGCGGCGTGGTCGTTCTCCACTATTTCCTCTTTTCCAGTACCCGAATAAGCGGCAGGATAGACTCTTGTGCCGATATAAAACGGATTGCTCAAAAGATATAAAATCAATTTTCGTGAGAATTTCCCACGCTTGCTGCGGTATCCGAGATGCTCCATTTTTCGGGAAATATCTGAAATACTCATACCATTGAGGTAATCTGCAAAAACTATACGAACTGCCACAGCTTCTACTTCGTTAACGACGTACTCAGAACCATTCCAAGTGTAGCCGTAAAACTTCGTATGAGGGTCTTGATATTTGCGCTCGTCCGTGCTGAAAAACTTGATTTTTGCATCTTTTTCACTGCCGTCATAAAACGAAAAAGTGATATTTCCATCCGGATAAACAAGCAGATTATGAACAGTTCTGACAAATAAATCGCCATCAAAAATGTCCGTTTCCAGCACATCAGCACAAATTTTTTCAAGCCGTTCTTTTATTAGATTTCCGTTCTTGCAGGTCTTTTTCCTGCTTTTCAATTTTCCGTAGCATACCAGACTTCCGCCGTAGGAAACATAATGATTTCCGCAAATTGCACAGGTGATTTTTGATGAAAAGCAACTCACTCTGCCAAGTCGGTCAGCCTCCCGATTGTAGTTACGCAATGCTTGTATTTTCGCCTGAACTGTTTCAAAAATTTCATGCGAAATAATTGCAGGGTGATGCTCTTTCACATAATATTTCGGAACTTCACCATTATTTTTCCTCATAACACGGACTTTCGGAGAATAATGCTCCTGCAAAATCATATCGCCCGTGTAGGAAATATTGGTCAGCACGGATTTTACAAAATGTTTTGTAGTGCATTCACAGCCGTTCTCTTTCAGCCATTTTGCAATGCTGGAAATCGGCATATCATCGAGAAAAAACTCATAAATTCTCCGTATGAAATATGCCTCTTTCTCAACGATGATATAGTCATTTTTAGCTGACTGATAGCCGTAAGGCGACTGCCCCCAAGGCTCACCTCGTTCAAATTTTTTCTGAATTGCCCATTTCAAATTTTCGCTGAGAGACACGCTTTCTTGTTCTGCAAAGCTGGCTAAAAGCGTCAGAAGCACTTCGCCGTCAGATGAGAGCGTGTGGATTCCTTCTTTTTCAAACCGTACTTCAATTCCAAGTTCTTTGAGATGACGCACTGTGTTCAGCAAATCCACGGTATTTCGGGCAAATCTACTTATGCTTTTGCAAAGAATTATGTTGATTTTCCCGTCCTCACAGTCTGCGATCATCCGCTGAAACTTTGCTCGTTTTTCAATGCTTGTTCCGCTGATAAATCTGTCAGCGTACACGCCCGCATACTCCCATTCCGGATTTTTCTGGATCATGTCGCTGTAGTAACTGATCTGAGCCGATAAGGAATGCATCAGACGGTCGGTCTCCATCGAAACACGAGCATAAGCTGCGACTTTTAATCGTGGTTTTATCAGCGGAATATCCGGTTCTAATTTGGTGACTTTCGGCATAAAATCGCCTCCTTTCAGCTACCATGTTACCGTCTTATCGGGGATAAGTCAACGATTTTTCAGTGAATAATGTGCCGATTTTCGGACGGTATTTCTCTCTCATTTTTGTATCAATTACAGCGTATTCCTCCTTCGAAATCAGCCCTGATTTCATCATTTTCCGGAATAGTTTCATTGTGATAAGATAGGTGATTTCATTCTGATTCATGTGCATCCGCCTTTCCGTAACGAGATGAAATATAGCAGGCATGGGAGCAGTATTTTCTGCGGTGGCCCGCATAATCAGAGAACTGCTTCCCACAAGTTGGACAAGTGATCGTAACGAGAGAACTGTGTTGTAAAAGTTCTTTATGCTCCTGCCAGTATTTTCGCTGACACGAAGGGGAGCAAAAAGTTTTTTGCCGATGCCCTGATGTGTTGAAGAGGTCGCCCACATCGCTTGCAGTTTCCTTCAGTGATCTGAATCGGAATCACCGGGTCAGGAATATCTGCTGTTTTGGGTAATTTTCGGCTGCAAAATGCCTTAATTGTTCCCAGTGCAATTCCTAAGGAATCGGATATTTCCGCATATTTTTTGCCTTGCACTCTCATTTGTGTAATCTGCTGTTTTTGTAAATCTGTCATGACATCCCTCTCCAAAAAAGGGAGCAGAAGCTATTACACTTCTGCTCGTAGAGTTTATGATTTGATAAGCGTGCCCTTGTAGGTTTCATTGCCGATTTTCACAGTTACATTGGCGGTCGTGCCGTCGGGTTCAGGCGTGGAAATCTGCTCTTTGCCGTAACCGTTCAGTCCTTTGTTCCTGATAATAGCAGGAAAGTTATTGTAGCAGAAATCCAGATCCACATTTCCGCTGTTACCGTTCACATTTCCCTTATCGCTGTACTGCCAGATACCATAAGCACCGCTGTAATTGGTCTGCTGTGTCCAGTGTGCCAGCCAGATCGTATAGCGGGATTTGATGTCATCGGCGGTATGGGTCGTGAGCGAAGAGGCAGAACCGTACAGACCGACAAAATAACCTGCGGACTCAACACGTTCCAGAAATGCACGCATAATTGCAGAAGCTTTTTCCTTGCCGAGGTCAAACTGCTTTTTCTCCTCTAAATCGAAGTAAACAGGCATTTCAAACTGCTTTCCTTTAATGACAGAGAGAAACACATCGGCTTCCAGTCTTGCTTCATCTTCAGACATTGCATAAGAATACCAGTACGCTCCGACCGGGATGCCTGCTGCTTTTGCATTCCTGTAATTCTCCTCAAAACGTGCATCTTTCTGCGAAAGTTCACGCCCATATCCTGCACGGAGAATGGCAAATTGGATTCCGGCATTTTTCACTTTTTGCCAGTCAATACTGCCATTGTGAACGCTGACATCGATGCCTTTCATAAGCGGTTCGTTGCCCTTTGAGATGCCGAAATATCGGTAAAAATCGCTTGTAACTGTGCTGTTCCCCTTAGTTTCATCTCCGTACCACTTAGAGCCTGTCCGCACATCCACATGGGTGTACTGGTAGTCAGCCGTAATATTTGCAATGCCGCCAAATCCAATATCCTGAGCCGTGCAGCAGACTATTTTGCTGCTGATCGGCTGTCCGTCCTGACTGTAACAGCAGATATCCGCCGCATTGCCTTTGGTATGCTGTCCGGAACCTGAACCTCCCACATTTTTATCATGAGCAGTACATCTGTAACCGGAGGTCACAATAATTTTAGAGCAGTTCAGGGCAGAGTACAGTTTTTCCAGCTTGTCCACGAGTTCCGTACTGAGCAAAATTTCATGCTCCTTACCGCATTTGCACTTGAATTCCTGCACATTGAAATGCGGTGAAAGCTGCGATTTATCGCCATATTCAAACTTTTTAATCATGCTGTTTGTCCTCCTTATTTTCCTCTTCATTTTCGTCCAAAGCGTCGATCATCTGCTGAAAACTGCTGTCCATTTTGCTTGTTTTCTTTTGCAGAACTTCGATCCCTTTTTTGATTGCATCAGGGTAGAGTAGGAAAGTGCCGCCTTATCACATTGCTGTGATAGGTTTGCACAGACCCCTCTCCGAACCGGACGTACCCCTCTCAAGGTATCCGGCTCTCCATTTATGCTGATTACGTACGAAATTCTCTGCCATGAATTTTATAATGGCATTTTTTACAAACCACAAGTGTTTTACGTTTTCTTGAAATCATCATTCTTTCCCAAAGCTCTTTACCTTTGAGATTTTTCAATTTATTGATGTGATGTATCTCAAAATTGGTATTCTCTGCTCCGCACAACTCACACTTCTTCGCACTGATACGCTTATCAAGTTCGTTAAAGCCATAATGTGGGCTAGCGATGATGTCAATACCCTTTGAATATCGGGGCATTTTTCTTTCTTTCAGGTCAGTAATGCGTACAATCGGCATATATTTCTTTCCGTTTTTAGTTTCATACGGAATTGCCCACGTCTTACCATACCTGTATTTGTCTATTATCTGCCCAACACTCATTTGATGTTTCCGTGCAAGCGTTTTCAGACAACTGTATTCCATCAGATAAACAAAATAATCCAGCTTACCATAATTACTTGCCATACTGTAGTAATTGCAGATGCCTCTTGTCTGAGCATTATAGCTGTCTACGATTTCAAGGTCTGTGTTGTTTACCAACGCATTTCTATGCACTGGCTTTAGTTTTCCATTACTGTCTATTACCACCATGCTTTTATCGAACATGAAGCGCTCTATTTTCTCCTTAAATGGTATGAGAAGTTCTATCTTTTGATTAAGTGACCTCAGAACTACTCCATCAGAACGCTTCTTTAGTTCGTTGTTTCTTCTTACCCGAACATCATAACCCAAAAACCTTGCACATTGTGAGCTATGTGTGATTTTTGTTTTCTCGTCGCTTAGTTCCAGTCGCAAATGTTCTGCAAGAAATTCTTTCAAGAGAGATTTAATTTTCTGACAATCTTCCTTTGTGCCGTTGACTCCAATCAAGAAATCATCAGCATATCTGACATACACAATCTTTTTGTCACTGGAGTCTTTTGCTGGAATTTTCCTCAGCTCTTTTCCGAGTTGTCTTAATTCGGAAATCAATATCGCCTTTTCATCAGAATTCTCAGATTTATTGATTCTATGGCGAATTTTCTCAATTTGCCATCTTTTAGCGTTATATTCGTGCGTCCGTGTATATCTTGCAGGCTTGTCAAATTCTTTTTTCAGTTCTTCCATTTTCAAATCAAGCTCGTTCAGATAGATATTGGCAAGAATCGGGGATAAGATACCGCCCTGCGGCGTTCCGCTGTAAGTTGCGCAATACTTCCAGTCTTCCATATATCCTGCTTTCAGAAATTTTCTGATAAGATTAATGAATTTAGAATCCTTGATTTTCCTTGACAGGATTGATAACAATACAGTGTGGTCTATATTGTCAAAACAGCCTTTAATATCGCCCTCTATAAACCATTTAATACCGTTAAAGCCCTTGCTTATTTGTTGTAAGGCTGTATGACAGCTTCTATTCGGACGAAATCCGTGCGAACGGTCGCTGAAAATAGGTTCATAGATTGCTTCAAGGTACATTCTGATTATGTCCTGCACAATTTTATCTTTAAATGACGGAATACCCAAAGGGCGTAATTTACCGTTCTTCTTTTCCCTGTACGTTCTGCGTACAGGTTTCGGCTCATAATCTCCGTTTGAAAGTTCAGTGATTATTCTGTCAATATATTCTTTGCCGAAACTGTCAGCTGTATCATTGTCAGTACCTTTTGTTGCTGCCCCTTTGTTGGCATATAGATTCTTGTATGCCATAATATATACATCTTCTCTTAAAAGATAGCGGTACAGACGAGTAAAAACACCGTCTTTGTGGTTTTCTGAACTTTTTCTGATACGTTCCAAAATTTCAGTTGTTGGCTTCATTGAGGTTTCTCCTCCCTTTCAACTTTCTTTTTGAAGTCGCATAAACTGCGTTCCTTCGCCGTTATTGCACTATTAATGCACTTGACTACTATGAACGCTCCGTACCCATGGGTCATATTCAAGTCCTCTAACTATAGCTATAAGGCATTGACCTTTAGGGTATCTCCAGTTAACATTTTTGCTTGGTATGAGAATTGTCGGTTTTGCTTTCGGTTACTTCATACAAGTTCTCTTGCTTATGGTACAGCATTGGGTCGTATTTTGCCTTCCAAGCATCGTAGTTGTCCTTTGTTCCTGCCGCCTGTTCACTTGCTTTTTTAAGGGTTTCCAGCTTGCCGGTTGTCGAGGAAACAGCATCGGCAAGCAGTTTTTGTTTCTGTGATAATAATTCTGTATTGGTGGGGTCAAGCTTTAACAGCTTTTCTACGTCTTTTAGCTGTGACTGGGTGTTTTTGATGTTTTTATTGACACCTTCCAAAGCCTTAGAGAGCTTGGTAGTATCGCCGCCAATTTCAACTGTGATGCCCTTGATTCTGTTTGCCATGAAGTTCACCTCACTTTTTCTGAAAAAATAAGTTGAATTTATCCTAACTTTGTGATATAATAGAAACAAGGGAGGTGTTCGTATGATGATAGATACAAACACAATTGTTTCTATGACAGAAGCGAATCAGAATTTTTCTTTGGTAACACGAATTGTAGATCAGTATGGTACGGCTGTTATTTTCAAAAACAACAAGCCTCGTTACAGAGTGGTGGAAATTGAGGATGAGGATACTGTTGAAACCGCCGCCGATGAAGATGTACTTGCTGTTTCAAAAAAGCTGCTAAAACGAAACGCAGCCATTTATGAGGAACTTGCCAAATGATCCAGCTTACAAAACAACAAGTCATATTGCTTCACAGAGAAATCATTGCAGAATCCGGCGGATCGCCTGAAATCAGGGATGATATTGTCAATAACACTTGACACATTAACCGCAAGGATTTTGAAGTTAAGCAG
>UQXS01000037.1 GCA_900545125.1 uncultured Ruminococcus sp. | reverse complement strand
TTCGTTCCGGCGTCTCAAACGAAAAACGCAGGTTTTCCTCTCTCCCGTCGGCGATCACTACCGAACACGGCTGACACATACTCTTGAAGTTTCCCAGATCGCCCGGACTATTTCCAGGGGGATGGGAATGAATGAAGATCTTACAGAAGCTGTCGCTCTCGGTCACGATCTCGGACACTCCCCTTTCGGTCACTGCGGAGAGGCTGTTCTGAACGAGATATGTCCCCACGGATTCAGACACTATCTGCAAAGCGTCCGCGTGGTGGAAGAAATCGAAAAAAACGGTCGTGGACTTAACCTGACCTACGCCGTGCGAAACGGCATAGAATGTCACACCAATAGAGTCGCAGAGACAAAGGAAGGCTGTATAGTCCGGCTCGCCGATACTATTGCTTACATAAATCACGATATCGAGGACTCTATCCGTGCTGGAATTCTTTTTTCGCAGGATCTTCCTGCAAAATGCACCGATGTCCTCGGAAACACCAAAACCCAAAGAATAACCACCCTTATCGCTTCCGTCATTGAACACGGCACTGATACGATAGACTTCGCACCGGAAATCCGGAAAGCTCATGACGAACTCAGATCGTTTATGTTTGAAAGGGTATATACAAATCCGGCAGCAAAGCAGGAGGAATACAAGGCTGAACTTCTGGTGAAAAAACTCTATTCATTCTTTATCGAAAACAGCTCTCTGCTGCCGGCGGAATATCAGGAAATTATGCGGAAAACAGACGAACATCGTGCTGTATGCGACTATATTTCCGGAATGAGCGACGAATATGCAGTTGATCTGTACACCGAACTTTTCGTTCCGAAATTCTGGAAATAACAAGGAGTCCCCATGAAAACGAATGACGAATTTCTTTACAGACTCCGGACTGCCAACCCCATTGATACCGTTATGGGAGCGTATGTGAATATCATAAGACGAGGCAGAAATTATATCTGTTCCTGCCCTTTTCATTCGGAAAAAACTCCGTCATGCACCGTTTTTACCGATACACAGAGCTTTTACTGCTTCGGATGCGGCGCAGGGGGGGACGTTATAACCTTTATAATGAAAATTGAGAACCTGGATTTCACCGAAGCCGTCAAGCTGCTTGCACAGCGTTCCGGAATGGAGATACCAAAAGAAAATTCACGTGACAGTCAGCTTGCCAAACGGAAAACAAGGATATACGAAATGAACCGTCTTGCCGCAAACTTTTTCTACACCCAGCTTATCAGGGGCAGCGATAAATCGGGACTTAAATATTTCGCCGACCGAAAACTTTCTCCCCAGACAATAAAGAAATACGGTCTCGGATATGCTCCCGATTCCTGGAGTGCCCTGACGGATATGCTCCGTTCAAAGGGATATTCTGACGACGAAATAACTGATGCATGGCTTGGTTCAAGATCGAAAAAAGGCAATATCTTCGATATTTTCCGCAAACGTGTCATGTTCCCGATCATTGATCTCAGGGGAAATATAATAGGATTCGGCGGACGTGTTCTGGATAATTCCCAGCCGAAATATCTCAACACCGGAGCAACTCCTGTTTTCGACAAGGGTTCTAATCTGTTTTCCATGAACTTCGCCAAAAACGCCGATACCAAACGGCTTATTCTCTGCGAGGGATACATGGATGTTATTGCCGTGAATCAGGCAGGCTTCGAAAACGTTGTCGCCACCCTTGGTACGGCTATCACCCCGAATCAGGCACGGCTTATGAGCCACTACGCCGAGGAAATAGTTATAGCCTACGACAGCGACGGCGCAGGTCAGAAAGCTACACAAAAGGCTATAAATCATTTTGCAGACGTAGGGATTCGTACCAGAATTCTCCGTATGGACGGCGCAAAAGATCCGGACGAATATATAAAAAAATTCGGACGTGACCGCTTTAAAATGCTTATCGACGGCTCGGACGACGCAAATGATTTTATGCTCGACAAATGTGAGGACGGTCTTGACCTTTCCACCGAAGCGGGACGTGTTGAGCTTCTCCGCCGTGCTTCAAAGGTGCTGGCTGCCATTGAATCGCCACTCGAACGTGAGGTCTATATTTCAAGGACATCACGCAAATGCGATATTCCTACCGAAGTGCTGAAAACACATATAAACGGTCTGCTGAAAAAGAATCAGCGGACGGAACAAAAGTCGGAATGGCGCAATATAACGTCGAAAGCCGCATACAGCCGTGACGACCTTAACCCGGAAGCACAGGAACACAAAAAGGAATCAAAGGCAGAGGAAAATATTATTTATTTTCTGATGAAGCATCCGGCGGAAGCAGCCGATATTGAAAAAGATGCTCCGCCTGATATATTCATAACCGCACTGAACAGAAAGATATACACGGCTCTTCTGGAAAAAATGAAAACATCAGAAAATTTTTCTCTCTCACTTCTTGCAGGCGAATTTTCCGGCGAAGAAATGGGCAGAATAAGTCGGATAGATGTTACAAACCGTGAATTTGCCATAAACAGAAGCGTTTTTGCCGACTGCATAAACGTTCTTAAAAGTTACAGATCGTCAGACAGCAAAAATATGAGCGACGATGACTTACGCAAACTTTTTAAATCAAAAAGTAAAAAATAGGAGGAACTTTTATGGAAAACAAAAGGCACACCATTGACGCCCTTATGGAACAGGGCAAAGCTAACGGAAAGCTGACAACCAAGGAAATCACAGATGCTCTCGAAGAAATGGATTTTGACGTTGACCAGATCAATACCTTCTATGATAACTGCGAGAACCTCAACATTGAGATAGTTGAGGATATGAACATCGACGCAGACCTGAAAATAGGTCTTGACTCCACCCTTACCGACGACCTTGAACTTGCTCTGTCCACCGAGGGAATCGCTATCGACGACCCGGTAAAGATCTATCTGAAAGAAATCGGACGTGTTCCCCTGCTTACAACCGAAGAGGAAATCGAACTTGCCCAGAGAATGGCAAAGGGTGATCCCTATGCGAAAAAAAGACTTTCAGAGGCTAATCTCCGTCTCGTCGTAAGCATTGCCAAAAAGTACGTCGGCAGAGGAATGCAGTTCCTTGACCTTATACAAGAGGGAAATCTCGGTCTTATCAAGGCTGTTGAAAAGTTTGATTACACCAAAGGATTCAAGTTCTCGACATACGCTACATGGTGGATACGTCAGGCTATCACAAGAGCAATTGCCGATCAGGCAAGAACTATACGTATACCCGTCCACATGGTTGAGACCATCACAAAGGTCAAAAAAGTTTCAAGCCAGCTTCTCCACGAAAACGGTCACGACCCAAGTCCGGAGGAGATAGCCGAAAAGATAAATATGCCTGTTGACAAAGTTCGTGAGATCATGCGTGTGGCTCAGGATCCCGTTTCCCTGGAAACCCCTATCGGTGAAGAAGAGGACAGTCACCTGGGCGATTTCATCCCCGACAACAACGCCCCCGCACCGGCTGAGGCAGCTTCTCATACACTCCTCAGAGAACAGCTCAACGAAGTTCTTGCAACTCTTACCGACCGTGAGGCAAAGGTTCTCAAACTGAGATTCGGTCTTGAGGACGGTAAATCACGCACCCTTGAAGAGGTAGGTCAGCGCTTCGATGTCACACGTGAACGCATCCGCCAGATCGAAGCAAAGGCGCTGAGAAAGCTTCGCCATCCGAGCAGAAGCAAAAAGGTCAAGGATTTTCTTGACTGATGCATACATATCCGGCATTCCGCTCTGTTGATACAGGGCGGAATTTTTTGTTTTCTATTGACTTTAAGTGTATAAGGTTGTATAATATTATATGTATAAATACGGAAAATCCGGTCGCTGCAAACCGTTCAATGCAGCTCCGCATGATCTCCCACGATCAATAATATGCGGCACTTGGAGCAGTTATGAGTATTTTTAATCTGGAAAAAAGCCCTCCCGAACTCAGCCGTGACTGGCTCATTTTTCAGCAGTTCGTCGGAAATATCGGGGCTTTTATGTATATCGCAAAGGAAAGAACAGCCTATCTTGACGATGAAGCCTGCCGTATGCTTTCATGCCCTGCAAAAAAAATGAACGAATTTGAATTCTTCAATCTTCTCGAAAAGATATCGAAAAATCCGGTCGAGGGGCAGAAACATATCTATAAATTCCAGAACGGAAACGTTTCACGCTACATAAAAATGAATATATATGAAAGCAGCGATGAATGGCTCGGATTTATTCAGGACTTTTCACGGCGCATTAACGAGATCAGCAAGCCTGACCGCTTTACGGAACTTGACCCCGTTACAAGACTTCTGTCCTATCCGTCGTTTTCAAACAAGGTAAAGAAGATCATGCCGAAAGTAAAACGCTGCTGCCTTGCTACCCTCTATGTCAACGGACTGGATAAGCTTGGTTCTTACCTGACTGTTGACAACGCCAACAACTGTCTGACATCCGTGGCGGAAACGATAAAAAGCTTTTCTGCCGACAATATAATTATCGGATTCAAGTCAAATTATGAGATATGCGCATTTTTCAGCGATTACGATAAAATGACTATCTACAACATCCTGAACAACATGGACGAAGCCGTCCAGAACTGCGTTCTGACTGATGATTTCGGCGAGATAATTGACATTTCTGACAAAAGCCGTCTCAGCCTTTCTATCGGATGTTCGTCCTATCCGGATGAAGCGTCGGATTTTAATATGCTTGTAAACTATTCGGAATTTGCTCTGTACGAAGCAAGAAGCGACCGCCGCTGCGTTATAAACTGGTTCTCGGAGGAAAATTATATCAGGGAAAAGGATTCCTACAAAAACGCACTGCTTTTCTCAAGGATCATCCGTGAAAATCTTCTCACCTACTATTTTCAGCCTATTGTTGAAACCAATACCGGAGAGATCGTGGCATATGAAGCCCTTATGAGAACGACCGGCGATATAAAAATGACTCCGTCGCAGATACTGAAAATCGCCGACAGCCAGAAAAATCTCTACGAGATAGAAAAGCACACTTTCTTCAATACCCTCAAAATACTAAGCGACAACCAGCAGATATTTGAAACCAAAAAGCTTTTTATCAACTGTCTGCCCAATGCTCTGCTTACGGACGACGACTACAATGAACTTTATCTCACGTACGGTGAACTCATCGAAAAATGTATCATCGAAATAGTGGAAAACAGTGCCGCTTCCCGCAGCGAGATCGAAACTCTCAAAAAACGATGCGGCTTCACCCATGCTCAGCTTGCTATTGACGATTACGGCTCGGGATATGCAAACAGTTCTAATCTGCTGAAATATTCCCCCGATTATATCAAGATCGACCGCTCGCTTATAAGCGATATACAGAACGATCTGAAAAAGCAGCAGCTCGTAACGTCAGTCATTGAATTCTGCCACGACAATCAGCTCCAGTCACTTGCAGAGGGCGTTGAAACGCTTCAGGAACTTAAAACCGTTATCCGCCTTGGCGTCGATCTGGTTCAGGGATACGTGACGTCAAAGCCAAAGCCGCTCTTCCTGAACAGCATTTCAGCGGACATCAAGGACGAGATCATCAAAACAAATCTTGAAGTCCGTCCGAACGGAGTAAAGAAAATATACAATGCACGGAACGATTCCGAACTGGATATTCTCCGGCTCGCACTTGAAAAATACACGGATATACACATTTATCAGAGCAAACTTACAATCGTCGGAGATCCCGACAAGCCGGTAAATATGAATATCTCTATCATGGATAATCACAGCTGCGACCTGACGCTGAAAAACGTAAATATAACCAGCGGAAACAGCAAACCCACTATCGCTGTGGGCGAGTACGCAAGACTTTGCCTGAATATCAGCAAAAACAACAGGCTGGGATATTCCGGCATCTATGTACCTATGGGTTCTCAGTTTGAACTGACCGGAAAAGGATCGCTGACCATTGACGGCAACGCTACCGACGGTATCGGAATCGGCAACGACCACGAACACGGCTACGGCGATATCACCATTGATACCGCCGGAACACTTGAGATCGTCTCCAACGGCAACGATTGTCTCTGCATCGGCGGCGGATATAACGAAAGCGAATCGGAAATAAATCTGATTTCCGGCAATATAAAGCTTCTCATGCATACACACAACGGTCTTGCAGTCGGAAGCTTCCACGGAGACGCCGACATTAATATATCCGACAAGTGCAGTCTGGATATCACCATGTCCGGAATCAAGGTCGCAGGAATCGGAAGTCTCAGCGGCATCGCCTCAATAACTTCCGCCGGAGATATACGCATAAGCTGCACCGGTGCTCAGACTGCCGGAATAGGCATTCTTGACGAAGGTGAAGGAAGCATCTATATAAGCAAGGGCAAAGTCAACATGAAAATGCGGTCGGCAAAGAACACCTGCATAGGTACCTGCGGCGGAAATGTCAATACGAAAATACAGGACTCCGAGGTAATAATAGATTCCGAGGGTGACGATGTTACCGGTATCGGCGACGCATCAGGATCAGGCAGTGTTTCTCTTATTGATTCTGCCGTTACTATGAGTATTCTCGCCTCCAATCCGAAAGATATCGGCACATCCGACGGCGATATAACTATAAGGGGCGGCGCTGTGAACTCACTTGTAAACAACAGAAGAATCCCCCACAACAGTAATTGAAAAACGAAAGGAACTGTAAATTAAAATGAAACTTGGTATGGTTGGTCTGCCCAACGTGGGCAAAAGCACTCTCTTCAACGCACTTACAAACGCCGGCGCAGAATCGGCAAACTACCCTTTCTGCACCATAGAAAAAAACGTGGGAATCGTTTCCGTTCCCGATGAACGGCTGGACAAGCTCGCCGAAATGTACGAACCTGACAAATTTACTCCGGCAACCCTTGAATTCGTGGATATTGCCGGTCTTGTCAAGGGAGCTTCAAAGGGCGAAGGTCTCGGAAACAAATTTCTTGCGGATATACGTGAGGTAGACGCTGTCGTTCACGTGGTAAGATGCTTCGAGGACGAAAACATAATTCACGTTGACGGCTCTATCAACCCTCTCCGTGACATAGAAACTATTAACCTGGAGCTTATTTTCTCCGATATCGAAATGATAGAACGACGCATCGACCGTGCTAAAAAAGCCGTTAAGGGCGACAAGAAATATCTTGCTGAAATTGATTTTCTGGAACGTCTGAAAAATCATCTGGAAAACGGAAAATCCGCAAGAGCATTCGATTTCACGGATGACGAAAGGGAACTTATAAAATCCACTCCCCTCCTCTCCGCAAAACCTGTTATCTATGCCGCCAACCTCAGCGAGGACGATTTCATAAACAATATCGAAACCAATGAAAACTATCAGAAAGTAAAGGCTCTTGCCGAAGAGGAACACTCCGCCGTTCTGCCTATCTGTGCACAGATCGAGGCGGAAATATCCGATATGGAAAGCGATGAAAAGGCTATGTTCCTTGGGGAACTCGGTCTGGAGGTATCGGGGCTGAACCGCATAATCAAGGAGGGATATTCACTTCTCGGACTGATTTCCTACCTTACAGCCGGCAAGCAGGAAGTCCGTGCATGGACTATCACCAAGGGCACGAAAGCACCGCAGGCAGCCGGAAAAATTCACACCGACTTTGAAAAAGGCTTTATCCGTGCCGAGGTCATCTCCTTTGACGACCTTATGGAATGCGGCTCAATGGCGGCTGCAAAGGAAAAAGGTCTTGTCCGTCTGGAGGGCAAGGAATACGTAATGCAGGACGGCGATATTGTCCTTTTCCGGTTCAATGTCTGATCCTGATTTCAGAAAGTATATCTGGAAACCTTTTAACAAGGGGATTTTCCGGTATGACATGATACATCCCGGAGACAGGATAGCCGTGTGCATCTCAGGCGGAAAGGATTCTATGCTGCTGGCAAAGTGCATGAAACAGCTCCGGAGCTACGGAAAACCCGATTTTCAGATCGTATTTCTTGCTATGGATCCCGGCTACACCGTCGGCGTAAGAAACAGGATAATGCAGAACTGCGCATCAATGGATATCCCCGTCATGATGTACGAAACAAAGGTATTTGAATCTGCCGGAAAATCCGGTAAAAATCCCTGTTTTTCCTGTTCACGGCTGCGGCGGGGCTGGCTTTATAAAAAAGCGTCCGAACTGGGATGCAATAAGATCGCACTTGGACATCACTTTGACGACGTTATCGAAACCATCCTCATGGGGATGCTCTACGGTTCGCAGATGCAGACTATGATGCCCAGACTCCGCAGCGAAAATTATCCCGGCATGGAGCTTATACGTCCGCTGTATCTCGTCCGTGAAGAAAATATCATTCAGTGGCAGCAGGAAACAGGTCTGGACTTTGAACGCTGTGCCTGCCGTCTTACTGAAAAAAACGATAATGGCTCAAAACGGCTGGAAATCAAGATGCTGCTGCGTCAGCTGCGTGAGATCAATCCGGCTGTTGATATGAATATTTTCCGCAGCGCTGAAAATGTCAACCTGCGTAAACTGATATCCTATCATATCGGCAGCGAATATCACAGCTTTCTTGACGATCTTAACTGAAAAGACTTTGCAAAATAATTGCAAAATCCCTTGAAAAAATGATGAGAACTTGTTATCATAGAATTTGTGAGTAGATTTTCGAGCATAATTTTACTGAGTGCAAGGAGAAAAAGCGAAAGCATACTATTGCAATCGGTAAAATTTGCCGAAAAAATGCGTGCAGCATTCTATGAGAACAAGTTCTGATACAGAGGTATAATTTGTCTATGGAAAATACCAGACCCAACAAGAAAAAGAAACTGAAAAAACGGCTCGTTATACTTGGTATCCTCCTCGTTGTGACCGTCCTGCTTTTTATGTGGGGATTCAGTCTCAAAACCGAAACATACAAGATAAAATCCGACAAGATAGACAAGGGGCTGAAAATCGTTTTTATCTCTGATCTTCACAACTGCTTCTTCGGCGGAACAGATCAGTCCGGACTGAAAAGGGAAATTGACAAGGCAGAGCCTGATATCGTCATATTCGGCGGCGACGTGATAGACATGGTCGGCGGACAGAAATATGCCCTTGAACTTATGAAATGGTCGGCTGAAAGATATCCATGTTTCTATACCCCCGGAAATCATGAGGATATGCGTGACGATACGGACGAATTCATGGAAAAAGTGAAGAAATCCGGCGTGGAAATCTGCCATGAGAAATACTCGGATATCGAAGTCAGAGGTCAGGCTGTAAGGATATACGGCGTGGCTGAACATCACGATTTAAGCTGGGATACGTTCAGTATACCGCCTGACGACAGCGTCTACACTATACTCATTGCTCATGAGCCGGAACAGATAGAATACTATCTCGGTCATAAAATCAGATTTGACCTCATTCTGTCCGGTCACGCTCACGCAGGACAGTGGAGGATACCGGGCATACTCGATCAGGGACTTTATGCTCCGGGTCAGGGACTTTTTCCGGAATATACCAACGGAATGTACACATACGGCGATACCGTCCACATTATAAGCCGTGGTCTTGCAAAACCGCTGAGAATGATATTCATTCCGAGGATATTCAACCGCCCTGAATTATCGGTTATCGAGGTTACATAAATGTAATATTTTTCTTAAAAAAAACTACTTGTATTTTTTCAAATATAATGATATAATATAAATGCCCGTATTAAGGGCATTGAAAAGGACAAAAAAAGGAAATAAAAAGATGGAAAAGAATAATATTTTTACGGAGGATACCGCAGATGTTATCTGCGGCAGGAATCCTGTTATCGAGGCGCTGAAATCCGGAACGCCGCAGCTTGACGCTGTTTACATAAACGGATCGGGCGGAAGTCTTAACCTTATACGCAGCCTTGCAAAGGAAAAAAACGTGGTGGTTAAAGACGCCCAGGAACAAAAACTTAACCAGCTTTCAGGCGGTGCTTCCCATCAGGGAGTCGTGGCATTCGGAGCCTGCGGCGAATATGTTTCAGTTGAGGATATTCTTGAAGTCTCACGCAAAAAGGGCACAAAACCTTTTATTATAATCTGCGACGAGATCGAAGATCCACATAATCTTGGCGCAATAATCCGGACTGCCGAAACATCCGGAGCAGACGGCGTTATCATTCCGAAACGGCGCAGCGCATCCCTGAATGCAACGGTATTCAAGACTTCTGCCGGCGCTGCCAGCTACGTTCCGGTGGCAAGAGTTGCCAACCTTGCATCATGCATTGATATGCTGAAAGAAAACGGCGTATGGATATACGGCACGGACGCTTCCGGCAGCGACTACAACAAGACAGATCTCACCGGAAGCTGCGCTCTGGTCATCGGCTCGGAGGGATCCGGCATCAGCCGGCTTATCCGTAAAAAATGTGACTTTATGATAAAACTTCCGATGCTTGGAAAAATCAACTCGCTGAACGCCTCTGTTGCCGCAGGTATCTTTATGTACGAAGTACTCAGGCAGCGGAATAATCAATAAGGAGAAAATTATGCCGGATCAGAAAATATCTCTGGAGGATATTCTGAACGAGTATGCTCCTGAAAATAAAAATACACGGACGAGCGTGGGACGTGTAGATGCTCAGAAAATTCTTAATTCAACCATAGAACCGCCACACCCATCAACAAAAACTCTTCCGAAAGCTCCGCCGGTCTCACACGAAAAACCCGATATTTTTGACGGAGCTTTGCGAAAAGCAAATCCTGCTGATGAGTTCAAACCTGCCGATCTCACAAAAAAGCGTGTTTCGGTAGTAAACAACAAGAATATCGGCGAAATACGCACAACAGTCTCACATAAAAAGGACAGTGCAAATACCGGAACTGTTCCCGTAACCAGAATTCCCCCGGATGCCGCCCCGAAAATCAGAAGGATGAGCGACTCCACAAGGGCAAGGGAACTTGAAGAAATAAAACGAAAAAACAAAAAGAAAAAAAATCACAAATCACCGTATACATATAACTGCGAAAGCCCGGAAGGTGAATATATGTACTCACCGCCGGCCTTCCGCAAAAAAAAGCGTACACGAGCTCAGATCGAAGCTGAAAACGACAGTCCGGAGGGAAAAAAATCCATCACCGATATCGTCCCCTCGCCTGCCGCTGTTGAAGCCGCAAAACCCGTTCAGCCTGCGCCGAGAGCCGAAAAGACAAGCATCAATCTCAGCGAACCGGCAGAGATAGACGCAAGCGAACTGGATGTGCATATCACTCAGGAACAGGATGAATATCTCTCTGTAAAGGCACGGAAAAAACGTACCAAGCGCATTGTGGATTTCAATTATTACGGCGATGTGGAGGACGTAGGCCGTGATATCTACGAACTGAAAAGCATTATCGGCGTCCGGGTGCTTATCCTGACAATGACAGCTCTTCTCAGCCTGTTCATTACCCTTGCCGATTATTTCGATCTGACCGTTATCAGCATCCTGGACAGCAGCAGCGTAAAATCGTACATGACAGTTCATCTGCTGCTCGGAATTGTTTCTATTGTTTCATCCATGCCGGTCATCACCAAGGGACTGAAAAAAGTATTTACTTTCTCCGCCGATACGGATTCCATGACGGCAATAACGGCGCTTTCATGCATGATCGCACTTGTTCCGGCGCTTCTCTTTCCGGATCTTGCGGCAGAAAATCACTTTAACATATATATGCCGGTAGGAATCCTGGCGCTTCTTATAAACGCCGTCGGAAAACTTCTTATCATAAAAAGAGCAGCCCGGAATTTCAAATTTGTCTCCAAAAACTTTGACCGCCACGGTGTCGTTTATGTTACCGACGAAGAACGTGCCGAACGTCTTACACGAGGAACTCTCGGCGATTTTCCGATTCTTGCTTCAACACGAAAAACGGATTTCCTTACCGACTTTCTGCGGTATACATACTCATCCGACATGGCGGATTCATACTGCCACAAGGCAGCGCCGCTTTGTATGATCGCTTCAGTGATAGTTGCCTGTTTCCTTACCTATTTCACAAAAGGAAGTCTGGGAACAGCCGATGCAGCAGTATTCGGATTCTCTATATTCAGTATGCTGATCTGCGCATCTTCATGTATCGCTATGCCGTTTGTTGTAAATATTCCTCTTGAAAAAACGGCTTCGGCAGTTTTTCCGGGAAAAGGAATCATGCTCGGCTACCAGAGCGTGGATGATTTCTACGATACAAACTCCGTTCTTGTTGACGCCGATTCGCTCTTTCCGGAGGGAAATGTCAAGCTGGCAGGAATCAAGGTATTTTCAAATACCAAGATAGACGAAGCTCTTCTGGAAGCCGCAAGCCTTACATACCACGCCGGAAGCATTATGCGGTATCTGTTCAGAGATGTGGCATACGGCAGAGAAGAAGCACTTTATCCAATTGAAAATTTTTCCTATGAAGAATCTCTCGGCATCTGCGGCTGGATAAACAACAAACGTGTTCTCTTTGGAAACCGTGAACTTATGACAAGCCATAATATCGAGGGCATACCTACAAAAACAAAAGAAGCTGAATTTGCTTCTGACAATCAGGAGGCCTTGTATCTTTCCATTTCAGGAAATCTGGCTGCCATGTTCATTGTTGACATAACAGCTGATAAAAAAGTAAAAAAATGGGCAAGACGTCTTTGCAAAAGCAAAGTCTGTCTTATACTCAGAAGTGTTGACCCCTGCATCTCACTGAAAAAATTAGGAACGCTCTTCGGTATCCCCGAAGAAATGGTGCGTATCCTTCCGAAACGTCTCCATGAGGACTTTGAAGAAGAAACTCAAAAAACTGTTCGTCTCAGTGCTTCAATGGCAACAACGGGAAAATTCACATCTCTGGCACAACTTCTCATAGGCACGAAAATCGTGCATAATTCAGCGATTATCGGTCTTATTGTGCAGACAGTTTCAATAATTCTCGGCTTCGGTCTCGCAATGCTTATGATCCTTTCAAAGGCGTTCGAGACAAATTACATCTATATGTCGGCTACGGCTCTGATAATCTATAACGCAGTCTGCTCGGCTTTAACCTGTGCAGCTGTAAGCATTAAAAAGCTTTGACCGATATACTCGCCTCTGTTGCAAAATGTCCAATAGATTACGAGATAAAATTTTGTCAGACAAGGAGTAAACCGCAAGACGTGCTGTCGTACCCCAAGGGCACTTCCGTTGGGCGCACACGAGGATTTACAACGCAGAATGGCGGAATTTTAGTCCAAAGATATGGATATTTTGTAATAGAGGAGAGTATAAACCTGACCTGTATCCGAAGCTTTGCGGATGCAGGTTTTTTCACGAAAGGAGACAAATATGTCTGAAAGACAGAATCACGGACACGGAAAAATAAACGACAATGACAGTACGATTCTCATTCCTGACGATTCGGAGGAATATAGAAAATACGCCCAGGAATACAGCCGGCAGAACTACGGACAAAATTCCTCTGCACAGCAGAATTATCAGGGTTATCAGCAGAATTATCAACAGCAGTATTATAATAATACCGGCGGCGTACAGCAGCCTTACTACGATCAGCAGCAGTATCAGGGACAGCAGGGAGGTTATTATCCGCAGCAGCCCTACTACGGCGGTCAGTATCCTCAGCAGAATCCATATCCGCAGCAGCCGCAGTATCCGCCGCAGAACAGAAAACGAAAAAAGAAAAAGAAAAAAAAGAAAAGAAAGAGTTTATTCCTCAAGATATTTTTCAGAGTATTTTTCTCGCTTCTTATAATTTTTCTTCTGCTTTTCGGAATATATTCCTGCGTTTCGCTTTCGCTTATCAGCAAGATAAACTACCGGGAAACAGGAAAAAGAGACCGTACTCCCGGTGCTATGAGCGAAAAATATGTTGAGAGTGTGCTGGTTATCGGTACGGACGGACGTTCCCCCGATAACCGTGGACGCTCCGATTCGATGATACTTGTATCGTTCAACCGCAAAACGAATCAGATAATCATGACATCGTTCATGCGTGACAGCTACGTGAATATCCCTGGCAGAGGCATGGACAAGCTCAATGCGGCATACTCCTACGGCGGTGCGGAACTGCTCATGGATACGATAGAAAGCAATTTTAATGTTAAGATCGACAACTATATTTCTGTAAATTTCTCGTCATTTGCTGCGATAATAGACGCTGCCGGAGGAATTGACATAGAAATCTCCGACGAAGAAGCCGAAGCCATAAACGTTATACTTGTAAGTGAAGTAAACGAGCTGATGGGCGACGAACCTGCTGCCGATTTCCTGACCGGCGGCGGAAAAGTACATCTCAGCGGCAAACAGGCACTGTGCTATTCGAGAATCAGATATGTCGGCAACAACGACTTTGAACGGACATCACGCCAACGAACGGTCATGACCAAGCTTATCAAAAAAGCCGCTTCATCCGGTCCGTCGTTTATAAAGAAAGTATCTGAAAAGGCTCTGCCGAACATTACCAGCAACATGACAAAGGGCGAACTGTATAAATTATCTCTCCGCCTGCCTTTCGTGCTGAAATACGATATGAAACAGATACAGATACCCGTCGAGGGCAGCTACTGGGGCGAAAGCCACGATGTCGGCGACGTTCTTGCTATGGACTATGAGGAAAATATTAAAATTCTCAGAAGAAAAGTCTTTGCAGAAGATTAACCGTAACTTGCTTTGGCTTTTATAGGGGGACGCTGTCC
>UQXS01000036.1 GCA_900545125.1 uncultured Ruminococcus sp. | reverse complement strand
ATCAACGGCTTCCTGGAGCATTCTCTTTTCATTTCTTACGATGATATCGGGGGCTTCAAGTTCCAGCATTCTTTTAAGACGGTTGTTTCTGTTGATAACACGTCTGTAAAGATCGTTAAGATCGGATGTTGCATAGCGTCCGCCGTCCAGCATTATCATAGGACGGAGGTCGGGAGGAATTACCGGAACTACGTCAAGTATCATCCATTCCGGTTTGTTTCCGGAAAGACGGAAAGCCTCAATTATCTGGAGTCTCTTGAGAAGTTTGACTTTTTTCTGTCCGGCAGGAAGTCCCACCAGTTCTGCCTTGAGGTCGTCTGCAACTATCTCAAGATTATTTCTCCAGTCGATGTCGTCAAGTTCCCTGAACATTGCGCACTCTTCGCATTCGCACTGGTCAGGTCTGTTATAGCACTGTATTTTTCTTCCGCCAAGGGAGATTTTTCCCATTTCGGAAAGACGGTTCTTATGGGTATCGTATCTTGCGGGATCGTATTCGTTAAGGAGCTTTTTGACAGCTTCAGCGCCCATTTCCGCCTTAAAGTCATCACCGTATTTTTCACGATATGACAGATATTCCTTTTCGGAAAGGAGCTGTTTCTTTATAAGTTCGGTGTTGCCGGGATCAATGACGATATACTTTGTAAAGTACAGAATCTCTTCCAGACGCTTCTGTGAGATCTCCAGAACCTGTCCGATACGTGATGGTGTACCTTTAAAGTACCAGATATGTGAAACGGGAGCTGCAAGCTCAATGTGCCCCATTCTTTCACGGCGAACCCTTGCTCTTGTTACTTCAACGCCGCAGCGGTCGCAGACTTTGCCCTTGAAGCGGATCTTCTTGAATTTTCCGCAGTGACACTCCCAGTCCTTTGTCGGACCAAAGATTCTTTCGCAGAATAATCCGTCACGCTCTGGTTTCTGAGTTCTGTAATTTATAGTTTCAGGTCTTTCAACAACGCCGTATGACCAGCTTCTGATCTTTTCCGGGGATGCAAGACCGATTTTAATTGAATCAAAAGTTGTAAATTCCAAACTGCTACCTCCTGTTTAGTAGGTATAAGATCCTGTGGATGCAAAAGCAGTGAATATCACTTTTGCAGTCCGGGATCATTGGTTTATATCTATATTATATTAGTCCTCGTCTGAGGAGTCGTCCAAATCAAAGCTGCCGAAAATATCATCGTCATCGTCATCGTCATCGTCAAGTCCGAGATCATCATCGTCCTCATCGTCAAATCTGAAATCCTGTTTTTCGTCAAAAGAATCGAAATCGTCGTCATCTTCGCCGCTGTCTTCAAAGGAAAATCCGCTGTCCTCAATGTCACTGTCAGAATATGATGACGGATCATCAGTATTTTCGTCGGAGTAAGAGTCATTGGAAGGCATTGGATCATCGTCGTCAAAGCTCTGCTTAAGATCGATTTCCTGTTGATTTTCGTCCAGAACACGAACATCCAGACCGAGAGCCTGCATTTCCTTGATAAGAACCTTGAAGGATTCCGGAATGCCGGGGGTAGGAACATTCTGACCCTTGACGATAGCCTCGTAAGTGTTGACACGTCCGATAGTATCGTCTGATTTAACAGTAAGGATCTCCTGGAGAGTGTAGGCAGCGCCATAAGCCTCAAGAGCCCATACTTCCATTTCTCCGAAACGCTGGCCGCCAAACTGTGCCTTACCGCCCAGAGGCTGCTGTGTAACGAGAGCATAGGGACCTACGGAACGTGCATGGATTTTATCGTCAACCAAGTGATGGAGTTTGAGGTAGTACATATATCCTACTGTTACTCTGTTGTCAAATTTCTCGCCGGTACGACCGTCATAAAGCGTGAACTTACAATCTTCATTGAATGTCAGTGCATTGGGGTTAATGACCTTATCCATGCTGTTTAGTTCAAACATATCGTCACGGTGTTCCTTACTGTGCTCGTCAGCCATACGGAAGCAGTCACGTATATCATCTTCATGAGCGCCGTCAAATACAGGTGTCATGATGTGCCAGCCGAGAGCCTTGCACGCCATACCCAGATGGACTTCAAGTACCTGACCAATGTTCATACGTGAAGGTACGCCCAGAGGGTTAAGCACGATGTCGAGAGGAGTTCCGTCGGGGAGGAAAGGCATATCTTCTTCAGGAAGAATACGGGATACAACACCCTTGTTTCCGTGACGGCCAGCCATTTTATCGCCGACTGTGATCTTTCTCTTCTGTGCGATGTAGCAGATAACACGCATATTTACGCCTGCGCTGAGTTCGTCGCAGTTTTCTCTTGTGAATACCTTGACATCAACGATAACGCCGGATTCTCCGTGAGGAACTTTAAGTGAATTATCACGTACTTCTCTTGCCTTTTCACCGAAAATAGCACGGAGAAGTCTTTCTTCAGCGGTAAGTTCCGTTTCGCCCTTTGGAGTTACCTTTCCGACAAGTATATCGCCGGAATTTACCTCAGAACCAATGCGGATTATTCCGTTTTCGTCAAGATTTGCCAGTGCATCGTCGCCCACATTGGGAATATCACGTGTGATCTCTTCAGGACCGAGCTTTGTATCACGGCACTCGATCTCATATTCTTCAATATGAACGGAAGTGAATACGTCTTCACGAACAAGTCTTTCGTTAAGAAGAACGGCATCCTCGTAGTTGTAGCCTTCCCATGTCATGAATCCGATAAGTGCATTCTTTCCGAGTGAAATTTCTCCGTCTGCCGTTGCAGGACCGTCTGCAAGTACCTGACCCTTTGTGACCTTTTCGCCAACCGAGACGATAGGACGCTGGTTTACGCAAGTACCCTGGTTGGAACGCTTGAATTTGATGAGATCGTATTTGTGTTCAATGCCGGTGTCGTCGATCAGGCGGATGCTGTCGGCATCAACGTATGAAATGGTTCCGTCATATTTGGAAACAATACATACGCCGGAGTCAACGGCTGCTTTGTATTCCATACCTGTTCCGACGAACGGGCGCTCTGTTTTGAGAAGCGGAACTGCCTGACGCTGCATATTTGAACCCATGAGGGCACGGTTGGCATCGTCGTTTTCGAGGAACGGGATCATTGATGTTGCAACGGAAACAACCATTTTAGGCGAAACATCCATGAAATCGACCATTTCTCTGGGGCATTCAAGAATCTGTTCACGGTAACGGGCATTTACACGGGGTCTTGCAAGTTTTCCGTCTTCGGTAAGAGGTTCGTTTGCCTGTGCCACGATGTAATTGTCTTCGGTATCGGCTGTCATGTATATAACTTCGTTTGTTACCACGCCGGTAGCTTTGTCAACTTTTCTGTACGGTGCTTCTATAAATCCGTACTCGTTGATTCTTGCAAAAGTAGCCAGATAGGAGATAAGACCGATATTAGGACCTTCAGGTGTCTCGATAGGACACATTCTTCCGTAGTGGCTGTAGTGAACGTCACGTACCTCGAATCCGGCACGGTCTCTTGAAAGACCACCGGGGCCGAGAGCTGAAAGACGTCTTTTATTTGTGAGTTCGGCAAGAGGATTGTTCTGATCCATGAACTGCGACAGCGGTGAGGAACAGAAGAATTCCTTCATTGCAGAAGAAACAGGTCTTATATTGATAAGTGTCTGCGGTGTAAGAGTATTGACATCCTGTGTCTGGATGTTCATTCTTTCACGGATGCCTCTCTCCATACGGGCGTAGCCGATACGGAACTGGTTCTGGAGAAGTTCTCCTACGCTGCGAATACGTCTGTTGCCCAGGTGGTCGATATCGTCAACTGTTCCCACGCCCTCGCAGAGGTTAAGGAAGTAGCTGATCGTTGCATATATATCATCAAGAATGATGTGTTTAGGAACAAGTTCATCGGCACGTTTCTTGATATTTTCTTCAAGCTCATCCTCGTCGGCAGAGGTCTCCATGATCTCTCTGAGAACCTTGTAGGAAACTTTTTCGTTAATGCCGTACTTTGTGGCATCAAAACCAATGTAGCCGCTGATATCGACCATGCCGTTGCCGATTATCTTAGCTGTTCTTTCTACCATTCTGACAGAAGTTTCGCCGTGTTCATTGGTAACGTATTCCTTGGCTTCAACATTGACAAATGCATAGTAAACGCCTGCCTGTTCGATTTCCAGAGCCTTATCGTAGGAGATGGTCTCGCCCTCTTCAGCCATGATCTCACCGGTGTTGGGGTTGATGATAGGCTGTGCGATAATATGACCTGCCAGACGTGAAGCAATGCCGAGCTTCTTGTTGTATTTGTAGCGTCCGAAACGGCAGAGATCGTATCTCTTAGCATCAAAGAAGAGATTATTGAGATGCGACAAAGCACTTTCTACCGTAGGAGGCTCACCGGGGCGGAGCTTCTTGTAAACGTCGATAAGAGCATCGGAGTTGTTTTTGGTCTGATCCTTTTGCAGGATAGTCTGTTTAAGGCGCTCATCCTCGCCGAACATCTCGTAGATCTCTTCATCCGTACCTATGCCAAGGGCACGGATAAATGTAGTAAGCGGAATTTTTCTGTTTTTATCAATGCGGACATATATAACGTCGTTGGAATCCATTTCGTATTCCAGCCAGGCACCTCTGTTCGGAATAACGGTGGTGTTGAAAAGATCCTTACCGGTCTTGTCTTTTTCAAAGGCGTAGTAAACACCGGGAGAACGCACGAGCTGAGAAGCAATAACACGTTCTGCGCCGTTGATAACAAAGGATCCGCTTTCTGTCATAAGCGGAAAATCGCCCATGTAGATCTCGCTTTCGCTGACGGCTCCGGTCTCTTTGTTGCAGAGGGTGGCGGTAGCTCTCATAGCGACCTGATACGTTGCGCCTCTTGACTTGCATTCGGCGAGAGTGTATTTAGGGGTGTCATCGAAGCGGTAATCCTTGAAATTAAGGACAAGATTTCCGTTGTAATCGGTAATTGCAGTCATATCACGGAAAACTTCACGCAGACCTTCTCCCCTGAACCATTCATAGGAGTTTTTCTGAACCTCAATGAGATTCGGCATTTCGAGAGGCTCGGTAATTTTACCGAAGCTCATTCTGACATTTTTTCCCAACTGCTTAGGTGTGACATTCACCATAGGCGGAACCTCCTTATATTTTACCTGTCCTGCCCCGGTACGGAGTCCGGACGGATTTTGCACTTTTATCCGGGAATGGCTCAGTATTACGCCATGCAGTGCTGATTCCCGAAAAAATCTTATAAAGCTCTTGACAAAAGCTTTTCTGTATGCTATAATATCTTAACAGAATAGTGATACTTTCCTATATTGATACATTATATAATTATAATACAAAATGCCTGGCGTGTCAATAGGGGTTGGAAACATTTATCAAAACTGCCGGATTTTTAAATTATGTCCGGCATTTTTTTGTAAATTTTCATGGCAGAGGGACTGTCTGCCATGAGAGTATTCTATTCACAAAAAATATTTTTGGCAGCGCTTCGGATTTATTGCATAGCGCTGCCGTTTAAGGAAGTTTTTTATGCTTGCAAGTCTGATAAATATAAATAAATTCTATAACGGAAATCAGCTCCTTAATAATGTATCCCTGACCATTGACGAATCCGACAAGATCGGTCTTGTGGGGAACAACGGCTGCGGAAAGACAACGTTGCTTAAAATCCTTACCGGTTCTGTTGAGCCTGACCGTTTTACCGAAAAGGACGGCATTGTATCCATTGCTTCAAAGACTACTATCGGCTATCTTGAGCAGATGAACGGTCTTGATTCCGAAAAAACGGTCATTGAGGAAATGAGAAGCGTTTTCAGACCTGTTCTCGATGCCATAGACAGGCTGCGTGAAATTGAACTTGAAATCGAACTGGGCGATAACTCTTCTGCTGACGAATATCAGCGGCTTTCCTCGTGGATAGAGGCTAACGACGGTTACAACACGGACGTTAAGATCCGCATGATACTGAACGGAATGGGTTTCTCCGGAAATGATCTGGAACGAACCTGTTCGGGATTCAGCGGCGGAGAAAAAACACGTCTGTGTATATCAAAACTGCTTCTTGAAGAACCGAATCTGCTTATTCTGGACGAACCTACGAATCACCTCGATTTCAAGACCATAATGTGGCTTGAGGATTATCTGCGCTCTTACAGAGGGGCTGTACTGATCGTTTCCCATGACCGTTATTTCCTGGACAGGCTGTGCAGTTCCATATGCGAGATAGAGCGTGGCGTGCTGACGAGATACAGAGGCAATTACTCGGCGTTTGTCCGTCAGAGAAGCGAGAACGATGCACGCCGTGAAAAAGAATACGAAATGCAGCAGAAGCAGATAGCTCAGCTTGAGGATTATGTTGCAAGAAATCTTGTGCGTGCATCCACCACTAAAATGGCGCAGAGCCGCAGGAAACAGCTTGAAAAGATCGAACGTATCGAAAAGCCGTTCCACGAGACAAAATCGGCTAAGATCCGGTTTACATATGCCGTCGAGCCTCCTATAGATGTGCTTAAAGTGAAGGGTGTGGATATCTCAGTCGGCGATGGAGATTCACGGAAAACTCTTGTTGAAGAACTCAGCTTCGATGTCCGCAGAGGCGAAAAAGTCGGCATTATCGGCGATAACGGCATCGGAAAATCCACGCTTCTCAGAATAATTCAGGAACAGCTTCCGCATAAGGGACTTGTCCGCTGGAACACCAACATCAAGATATCCTATTTTGAACAGGAAAGCACAAATCTTAACCGTGAACTTACCGTTATGGAGGAACTCCATAGCCGATATCCGTCAATGACAGAACTGGAAGTGCGTGGACTTCTTGCTCAGGTGCGCCTTGTGGGTGAAAATGTTTTCAAGGAAACGGGCGTGATAAGCGGCGGCGAACGTGCCAAACTATGCTTTGCCATTATGATGCAGGAACACGGCAATGTTCTTATTCTGGACGAACCTACCAATCATCTTGATCTTTCCTCCAAGGAGGCTATCGAGGAGGCTCTTGCCGAGTACACAGGCACGGTTATTTTTGTATCTCATGACCGCTATCTCCTCAGTAAGATCGCTGACAGAATAATCGAACTTGCCGACGGTGAATGCCGTCTGCACAACTATAATTTCGATAAATATCTCGACGTTCTCCGTGAAGAACAGGCAGAGCAGAAACGCATTGCCGATGCCGAAAAATTCGCAAAGGCTGCGGAGGCTTCAAAGGAAAAATCGGCAAAGGTCTACCGCAGCAAACAGCAGAGAAGCGCTGACGCAGCAAGAAAAAATGAAATGAAAGCTCTTGAAAAAGAAATAGATGACTTGCAGGCGAAAATAGATGCGCTTACCGAGGAAATCGGCCGTGAAGAGATCTACAGCGACTATGAACTGATGAATTCCAAGTGCTCCGAAATAGAAACACTGAAAGCGAAGATCGACGAAAATTTTGAACGTCTTATAGAATTGGATGAATAAAATTTTTAGGTATTCGTTCAAAATCAACGATAACATAATATTCGCTTTGTCGAAAATAACGAAAAAATAAAAAGGTATTGAAAAGTTTGCGGTATTGTGATATAATAATTACAAAGATATGTTGGCTCTGTGAATACAGTGCCGGTAATTGGAAAACAGGAGGTTTTTAAAATGAAACACATCAAGACTATCAATAAGGCTAATCTCAAGGAATCCGCTAAGAACGGTGGTTGCGGTAAATGTCAGGCTTCATGCCAGTCTGCCTGCAAGACTTCATGCACAGTTGCAAATCAGAAGTGCGAGAGATAATTACAGCTGCTTTTGGAGTTTGCTGTAAGCTTTGAAATAATGCTTTTGAGGCAGTTCACGCTGCCTCTGTTTTTTCATATGGAGAAAGGTATGTTGAATATGATACATAAATACAAGCTTAACGGATTTAATATCGTTCTTGACGTAAACAGCGGCGGAGTTCATATCGTGGACGAGCTTACATACGACCTTCTTGACAATATCGAGCCTCCGTTTGACGAACATTGCAGTGAAAAGGTGATAGAAAAGCTGTCGAGACACTATGCTAAAGAGGATATTGAGTCATGTTATCAGGAAATTGTGGAACTTTACAATGACAAGATCCTTTTTTCTGACGACGATTACGAGAAATATGCAAAATATTCTGTTGCTTCGCCTGTCAAGGCAATGTGCCTGAATATCGCTCACGACTGTAATCTTCGCTGCAAGTACTGCTTCGCTTCCACGGGCGATTTCGGAAAGGGACGCAAGCTGATGTCCTTTGAGACCGGCAAACACGCTATTGATTTTCTGCTTGAAAATTCCGGCGACAGACCCAACCTTGAACTTGATTTCTTCGGCGGCGAACCGCTTATGAATTTTGATGTCGTTAAGCAGATCGTTAAATATGCCAGAAGCCGTGAGGCAGAGTATAACAAAAAATTCCGCTTTACAATAACAACAAACGGACTTCTTCTGGACGATGACAAGATCGACTTTATCAACAAGGAAATGTCAAACGTGGTACTGTCTATCGACGGCAGAAAGGAAGTTAATGACTATTTCCGTGTCCGTGTTGACGGTACGGGCAGTTACGATAAAATTCTTCCCATGTACAAAAAGCTTGTTGCCGGAAGAGGCGATAAGGAATACTATGTGAGAGGAACTTTCACAAAGAAGAATCTTGATTTCTCCGAGGACGTTTTTGCTCTCTATAATGAGGGATTCGATCAGATCTCAATTGAACCTGTAGTGGGGGATTCCGATGAATTTGCCCTGACGGAAAAGGAACTCCCGGCTGTTTTCAAGGAATATGAGGTTCTTGCACGTAAGATCCTTGAAAACGAAAAAAACGGCGGAAAGTTCAACTTCTTCCATTTCATGATTGATCTGGATCAGGGACCGTGCGCTATCAAGAGACTCAGAGGATGCGGATGCGGCAACGATTACATTGCAGTTACGCCGGATGGTGACATTTATCCATGTCATCAGTTCGTAGGTATGGACGAATATAAAATGGGCAATATTGACGAGGGAACTTTCAATCAGGAGATGAAAGCAGATTTTGCGTCGGCTCATGTTTATTCCAAGCCCGATTGTAAAAAATGCTGGGCAAAATTCTATTGCAGCGGCGGATGCAATGCCAATAATTACCAGTATATGGGAGACATCCACACAGCTCATAAGATTTCCTGCGAGCTTGAGAAGAAACGTCTTGAATGCGCCATAATGCTGAAAGCGATCCGGCTTTTCGGAGAGCAGGAATAAGAATATAATAAAAAATCAGGCTTCCTGTCGTGTGACGGCAGGAAGCCTTTTTATTTATGCTTTGAAGATATTCTTCAGGAAATTATACATCATCGGAGTAACGCAGCTTGCATCATGACCGCCGCCCTGAATTGCCTGCCAGATATGATCCTGACCGTTTGCAGTCAGTATATCATGGTACTGCTTCGGGAACGTTCCTACAACGCCGTCGTTAGTTCCGCCTGCAATAAGCCACAGATACGGATAATTTGAAGTATCTTTGATTCTGAATTCTGATTCCTGCATATTTCCGGGGTGGCTCATGAACATATCAGAACCGGGAGTAACGCCGGGAGCAGGACAGGCTGCGCCGATATATCCGAAAAGATCAGGACGCATAACGCCGATATAGAGAGACTCTCGTCCTCCCATTGAGAAACCGGAGATAGCTGTGTTTTCTCTGCCTGTCTTTATGGAATAATTCTTTTCTATGTAGGGCATGAGATCTTTGGTAAGATCGTCAAGAAACATATCATAGCCTACGCAGGTTGCCTGATCCATACCGCCGGGAGATGTCATTGTATTGCTGGAGAACATCTGTGGGAATACGATTATCATTTTTTCCGCTTCACCGCTCTGGGCAAGATTTCCTGCCATTTCACGAATGCTCATGCCTGATATCATGGAGTTTTCATCGCCGAAAATACCGTGATTTACATATAGAACAGGATATTTTTCGCTGGTGCTGTATCCGTCGGGGAGAAGAACGTTAGCAGATTTATTTCTTCCTGCTGTAGATGAGTAGTAAGTGATTTTTTCAAGCGTTCCGTAATTGCTGTTGCCGCTTGTGGCGGATGCCGGTACATTATTTGTCATTGATGCTCTTATCTTGTCCATGTAGGATTGATCGCCGGAGGGCTGATTTTTTGTTGTGGTAGTAGTCTGTATCGGTGTTGTGGTTGTGGTTGTGGTTGTAACAGGCTTTTCGGGGAATTTCTTTTCTTTTCCAAGAACGTAATTTGAAAGAAGAACAAGATCGTCCATGCGGACTGCACCGTCGCTGTTTACATCTGCGGCAGCTGGCGGCTGAGTTCCTGTGAACATACTGATGATTGCCTGTCTTTCAAGAGCAACATCAAAAGCGTCGATCACCTTGTCATTGTCCAGATCTCCGGGAATGTAATCTGCGGGATCAGGCTGGGTATCGGAAGTGATTTTTCCTTCGGGAGCACCGATAGCATCATCAATATAGAAATCTGTTGTGCTGTTTTCAGTTTCAACATAAAGGAGAAGATTTGCAGCTCCTTCCGGAATAGTAAAGCTGTTGTTTAAGAGCTGTACCCATTCGCCTTTTGATCCGGAAATCTTTGCAACATTAATGTAATTTTCTTCACCGTTGATAGTGCACTGGAGTGTAAGCTTAAAATCTTCCGATGCAGTGGTATTTTGCATTGCGTTGATGCTGAAAGCGTAAGTTTTGCCTGTCCCGAATGTTGAAGAATCAAGGGAGATAGCCGCACCGTTCCACGAATCTGTTCTGCCTGTGACAGACAGAGATTTTGTACCGGAATTTGAAACTATTCCGTTCAGATCTGTCTTAGCATCGCCACGGCCTTTCCAGTTGTCTGTTCCGTTCTCGAAAGTTGAATTAAAGAAGTAACCGTCCGCAGTTCCTGTAAGCTGTTCCGGATTGGCGTTGGCGGCTGGAGTTGTTACAGATCCTGCAATGCATAACATTGCAGTCAGGATGCTGCACAAAGATTTCTTAATAAAACTTTTTTTCATGACAGATCATTCCTTTCCAAATATAATGTTACTAATGTTATATCAAAAATGTTATTTACATTTTATCATGAAATATAAATTGTTTCAAGTCATTTATTGCTGATTGAAAACAAATCAGTTATTTGTTGCCGTCTTTGCAAT
Source organism: uncultured Ruminococcus sp. (assembly GCA_900545125.1). GTDB lineage: Bacteria > Bacillota > Clostridia > Oscillospirales > Ruminococcaceae > Ruminococcus. The sequence continues at coordinate 3,765 of UQXS01000036.1, read as the reverse complement.
ATAACATATAAAATTTGTTGGATTTTTTGTAAAATATCACCAAAAGTCTGTGATAAATCTTCGGAAATAAAAAAGTGAATGTTGTTTCCTCTGAATCTGCATTAAAAATAAAATTTGCGGCATATAATCTATTGCAGCCTTTATGCAGCGCAGTACAAAGCAGCAGACATATAAAGCTGCAAATAAAGAGTTTGTTCCGGCAACGGGGCAGACTGCAAAGGGGGCGGTAAATTGAGATCCCGGCAGGATGAACGAGCAGTAATTCTTGGAAATTACATTCTGGAAAACAAAACAACAGTCCGTGCCGCAGCAAAAAAATTCGGAATATCAAAAAGCACAGTACATAAGGATGTGAGCGAGCGTCTCCGAAAAGAAGATCCGGAACTGTACGCAAAAGTAAAGGATATTCTTGAGATCAACAAGCTGGAACGTCATATAAGAGGCGGTCTTGCCACTAAGCGGAAATACGAAGGATTAGCAGAACAGAAGAAAAAAAGACAGTAGATCTGTCCGGATATGATAAAGGCAGCATCATGCAAGGAAACTGCTTTGTGAGATGCTGCCTGAAAAGATTATTGTTCCGGAAGGGTTACAGTAAAAACAGTTCCTTTTCCCGGAGTACTTTCGACTCTGACTGTTCCGCCGTGATACATTGCCCCATGCTTTACGATCGAAAGTCCCAGACCTGTTCCTTTGATCTTTCTTGAACGGCTTTTGTCAACACGATAAAAACGTTCAAAAATACGGTCAAGATGTTCCCTGGGAATGCCGATCCCCGTATCTGAAACAGTGATAACGAAATTTTTGTGTATTCTTGAAACATTAATTTCAAGAGTTCCGCCGTCGTTGTTATATTTGATGCCGTTATCGCATAAGTTATATATAACCTCGTCCAGAACGGTTCGGTTTCCGGTATATATAATATGATCTCCTGAAAGTTTTACGGCAATGTTTTTTGACAGTGCGTTTTCACCGAGACGTTCAAGAATTTCCGCTGTCATGGCGTACAGGTCGATTTCTTCCGCATCGCTGAGAACGGCTGCTTCGTCCAGTTTTGAAAGAGCCATGATATCGTTTATAAGCTTGATAAGACGGTCTGCTTCGTTTCGTATGCGTGCGCCGAAATCTGCCGCATCACCGCTTTTCACCAGACCTCCGGCGAGCATATCCGATATGCCGTAGATAGTTGTCAGCGGCGTTTTGAGTTCATGAGAAACATTTGAAGTAAATTCACGGCGCATTGTTTCGAGCTTGCGCTTTTCGGTTATATCCATGACAAGAATGAAAATCCCGTTAAATGTATCGGTTCTTCCTGCCGGACTGGCTATCACAGCACTTTCGCCGGCGGATGTTTCTATCATGCATTCGGAGTTGAGTCCGCCTGCGGCATTTTGTATGCATCTGCGGAAAACCTCGCTGTTATTAACGGCATATATGCTTTGTCCGGCGGAGATGTCTTTGATCCCCAGCAGTTTCATTGCTCCGGAATTGCAGGTCAGTATATTAAGTTTTTTGTCTGCGATTATTATTCCCTCGTCCATATTTTCCGTTATCAGGCTGAACTGGTCATGATTTCTGCTGAGTTCATAGACCTGACGATTTACACGGTTGTTCTGACTGCGGAGTTTATCTACAAGAAAATCAAGCTCCGGACAATCCTTGCTTGGTTTCGGTTTATCGGGATCTATTTTTGATATAGGTCTGACAATACGCCGTGATATTACGGATGATATAACGGCGGATATTCCGGTAAATAACGCAAGAAATACGGCAGCGTTCCTGATAAGCTCTGTACTGATTCGGATATCTGATATTTCGATTACCGTTATAGCCGAAATGGCAGCAGCGGCGGCTGACCAGATGAGTATGCTGATAAATATTTTTTTTGACACTCAATCTTCACCCGCCTTGTAGCCGACTCCCCTGACAGTACGTATAATATCGCCGCACGAGCCGAGTTTTGAGCGCAGCGTCCTGATGTGAACATCTACCGTGCGGCTTTCTCCGGTGAAGTCATATCCCCAGACTTTCCGGAGGAGAGAATCTCGTGAGAGAACCTTATTTCTATTGGTGACAAGTGCCATGAGGAGTTCGTATTCTTTCAGCGTGAGGGATATGCGGATGTCATTGGCGTATACTTCATGATTTTCAGGATCTATCCTGAGTTTTCCTATGCGGATAGATGATGTATCTTCCGGGCGTTCGGAATTGGTTCTCCGGAGCAGCGCCCTGATGCGTGAAATAAGTTCAAGAGTACCGAACGGTTTGGCAATATAGTCGTCAGCGCCGCAGTCCAGACCGGTAACTTTGTCGTATTCCGTGCTCTTGGCGCTGAGCATGATAACGGGGAGCTGTTTGGTTTCTGCTGACGACCGCAGTTTTTTCAGTATGGTTATACCGTCCTCCTCGGGCAGCATAATGTCCAGAAGTATAAGTTCCGGAATCTTCTGGTTTATTGCATTCCAAAAATCGGATGGAGTTTCAAAATCCATAGTTTCAAATCCGGAATTTTGCAGAGCATAAGTTACAAATCCTCTTATTCCGCTGTCATCTTCAAGCATATATATCATAATTTTGTACCTTTTAATTAATTTGCAGGAATGATATTCCGGCATTTCTGCATGATTTAAGTATACTTCTTTTTCCAAAAAAAATCAATAGATTTGTGAATATTATCAGTGCAGATGTCCATAATAATTTTGTGCAGAAATGTACAGAATATATCAGATCTCTCGGCAGTTTGCAGAGCAGGTCGGTTTATAAGGAGATCATTTTATGGAAAACAAGAAGAAAAATGACAACATCAAGTGTACAGTAACTCAGTGTCAGCACAATTGTGTGACAGAGAATTATTGCTCTCTGGACTGCATTTCCGTAGGCACTCATGAATCAAACCCTACTGTTCCTGAGTGTACAGACTGCAATTCTTTTGTAAAGAGAACAGGCTGCTGTTCATAAGCTGTCTGATGCAGAATTGCCCTGTGTTTTAACAGGGCGGTACATATGTTTGCACATTTGGAATTATCTGGGAAACGCAAGGATACTCTGAGATAAAAATATAATAAAAAATTGGTATTTTCTATTGCAAAATTACTATTTTTGTAGTATAATTAGTATTGAGAAAATATTTATTATCACTCGTATTCTACAATCAGGAGGCTGATAAATAATGTTTGATAAAACAATGACTTTCTCTGTTAATGAGGATAAGGAAGCGGAACTTAAAAAAAACCTTACCATAGTTTATGATGCTCTTACACAGAAGGGCTATAATCCCATTAATCAGATAGTAGGCTACATCCTTTCTGAGGATCCGACCTACATAACCACATACAACAATGCAAGGAATCTGATCCGTCACATTGACCGTGACGAACTTTTGCAGGTTCTTGTGAGATCGTATCTTAATACCTGACCGGTTACCGTCCGGAAAGGTTTTAGAACTTCCGCACATGGAAGGTACTTATGCAGAAACACCGGAGCAGGACAATGCTTCCGGTGTTTTTTGATAAATTTTCCATTAATAATTCACCGGTAAAATAACATAATACTATTGCGGAGATAATCCGCAGTTAATTTCGGAAGGAATTATAAAATCTATGAAAATAATAGCTCCTGCGGCATCTCTTATGATTGCAGCTTCGATACCTTGTACAGCGGTTTATTCCGCAGATACAACAAAAATCGGCTACGGTCAGGGAATGGCAGTTGACGCACAGAATCGTCCTGTCGATGCAGCCGCATTCAACAGCCGATACGGCGACC
>UQXS01000035.1 GCA_900545125.1 uncultured Ruminococcus sp. | reverse complement strand
CATCGCCATTTCATATTGTCACGAACAGTTCCAGAAATTTTTTCCTCCCTGCGATACCTGAGTATTGAGAACGTCAGGTTTCTGTGATACAAAATCCCATGCCTGAGCCGTTTTCAGAGCCGATATGATATCTTCGTCCGAAGCGTCTGCGCATCGCCATTTCATATTGTCACGAACAGTTCCGGAGAACAGCACCGACTTCTGCGGAACATATCCGATCATTTTTCTGAGTGCATCCGGATCATAATCGTTCACGTTTATTCCGGAAACAAGAACCTCTCCTTTTACGGCTTTGTAAAAACAGGGGATTAGACTTGCAAGGGTAGATTTTCCGCTTCCCGTTCCGCCGATAATTCCGAGCATCTGACCTTTTTTAAGGCTGAAAGAGATGTTATTCAGCGAGTGATCGCCCGCCCCGTTATAAGCGAACGAAACATTTCTGAATTCAACTATAGTATCGCAGCTGCCGTCAGGAGATTTTGCCGTTCCGTGCTCTTCGGCAGGAATATCGAAAAGCTCCTTTATACGGTTTGCAGAGGCAAATGCCTTTGTAAAAACTATTATAAGATTGGCAAGAACTACCAGAGCAAGAAGTATCTGAGTCATGTAGTTGGTAAAAGCCGTCAGTTCACCTTGACTAAGGCTTCCGCTGTCGATCCTTATTCCGCCGAACCAGAGAATGGCAACGATACCGAGATTCATTACCACAAAAGCTATCGGATTGAGTATTGCCGAGATCTTTCCGACGGATATCGAGCAATCAGCGATATCATTCACTGCTTCTCCGAATTCCTCTATTTCTTCCTGCTGACGTGAAAAGGCACGGATGACCCTTGTTCCCTCCAGATTTTCACTTGTAAGCATAGATGCTCTGTCAAGTTTCTGCTGATTCTTTTTGTACATCGGAATTGTTTTCTTCATTATCAGAAAGATAACTGCCGAAATAAGCGGGGCAACGATAAAGAATATCAGCGACAGGCGTAAGTCAATCATAACCGCCATTACAGCCGCACCGATAACGAGAAACGGTGCTCTTACCGCAAGACGTATAAACATATTCACGCCGTTCTGAACAGTATTTGTATCATTTGTAAGGCGATTTACAAGGGATGCCGTTCCCACACGGTCGATGCCGCTGTAGGAGAGATCGTTTATGTGCCTGTAGAGATCCCTGCGCAGTTCTGTTCCGAAACCGTATGCACATTTAGCTGCCAGAAACTGACAGGTAAGAGCAAATCCAAGACCGCAGATACCCAGCACGACAAGCAGACCGCACATTTTTAAAATGTATCCGCTGTTGTTGTTTCCTATACCTTTGTCAATGATCTTTGCCATTACGACCGGAACTATAAGTTCAAATATCGCTTCAAGCAGCTTGAAAAACGGGCCGAAGATCAGTTCTTTCTTATAATTTTTAAGATACTTTAATAGTCTTTTCATATTATAAAATTACAATATCTGTCAGAGTTCAATTCCGTTTTGTTTCAGAAGTTCTCTTGCTGATTCAACTGAATCAGTGCCGGTAGCATTTTTTACCGGAGCAAATTCCCTGCTGCGTACTACTTCATAGGAAAGGCAGCTGTCCTGCATATGGATCATATCCAGTACGAGAGTTTCAAATTTATAACCGTTGGCTTCATCCGGACTGACAAGAACACCTTCGTCGTTCATGAAAGGGATCTTCTTCTTTGCAATGTGGATGGGAAGCTTATTGTTGAGTATTTCAACAGCCTTGCTGACATTGAACAGGTAGTTCAGTATAACGCCGTATTTATAGGAGAGTTCGCCGCTTTCATTGGTACGGGTGCGCATTTCCTCAGTCATTTCGTAGTATTCAACGATTGATGGCTTGCCGTTTTCAAGACAAAGAACGCCTACACGCTCGTCGGGAGATACTTTCCTTACGACCTTGCTGCCGGACTGCGTTCCGGAGCTGATAACAGCGCCGATAAACATAGGATCAGCGATACGCTGGAGTACATTGTCAACAGCGAAAACGTTTATCCATTCGATGCCCTTTTCACGGATTTCGTCAAGGAGTCCTGCCCTGACGATAGACGAAAACCAGCCGCCGTTGCCGTTTGGTGAGAGGGCAATTTGTGATTTGCTTTCCATTAAAATTTTACCGTTAAGATCAACCGACGGTGCCATATCCTGAATAAAGAACTTTACATAACTGCTGTCATATCCGAAATAATTATTCTTTTCAAAGAATTCTTTAGTCTCGTCGTTATTTTTTTCACTTGTCATTATATAGAGGGGGATAAAAGTTCCGGTAAGTTTTACAACATCCAGCAGATTATTGATCTGGCACTGGAAGATGCACAGTTCTTTAGTTTCGCCGATGTTGAACATACCCTTGGGGCTGTCGAATCCAAGACGTGTTCCCTGCCCTCCTGCAAGCATTACTGCTGCGGCTTTGCCTGCTTTTATAGCTTCAATGCCGGCTTTCAGGTATTCGTTTTTATTTTTTTCGATATCGTCTACAGTAACGGCATCAAGGGGTTCAAAGAAACCTCTTTTGCCCTGGTCGTCATCTTTGTGATTAAAATCATCAAGAACGGAAAAATCCGTTAGTTCTATCTGTCTCAGAAGTTCGTTTTTTTCTTCCTCAGAGAGTTCGCTGTAGTGTCTGAGGATGTGTTCCTGTTTGTGATCCGAAAGAATTTTTACTGCCTCACTGTACGTTATCATTATTTCCTCCTTCAGTAAAATTATTAAGGCGACGCCGCGCAAAGATCGTCATTCGGCTTTGTACGGCGCTGCTGGGATGATTTTATCAGCCCTGTCTTTTTGCTTCAATTTCGGCAAGAGCATCTCTGCGTGAGAGATTGATTCTTCCCATGCGGTCTATTTCAGTTACTTTTACGACTATTTCGTCGCCGACTGAAACAACATCTTCGACCTTTTCAACTCTCTGCTTGTCAAGCTTAGAGATATGAACAAGACCGTCCATTCCGGGTACTATTTCTACAAAAGCGCCAAATTCCATAATTCTTACGACTTTTCCTCTGTATATTGCCCCTACTTCCGGGCCGTTAGCGATGGTTTCAACTATCTGTACAGCTTTCTTTGTGTTATTGCTGTCGATACCGCTGACGAATACATTTCCCTCATCATTTATGTCGATCTTTACGTCGCAGTCGGCAGATATTTTCTGAATAATCTTGCCGCCCTGACCGATAACTTCACGTATCTTTTCAACTGGGATCTTGGTCTGGAGCATCTTGGGGGCATACTGATTTACGCTTTCTCTTGGTGCAGGGATAGCTTTCAGCATGATCTCATCAAGGATGTAGATACGGGCTTTTCTTGTCTTTTCAAATGCTTCCTTAATGATGGCGGGAGTAAGACCGTCAACCTTGATATCTACCTGAATAGCCGTGATACCCTTGTGAGTTCCGCCGACCTTGAAGTCCATATCGCCGAAGAAATCCTCAAGACCCTGGATATCTACCATTGTCATGAAGTCATCGCTGTCAGGAAGAGTGATAAGTCCGCATGAAATACCTGCAACCGGAGCCTTGATCGGAACACCTGCGTCCATGAGAGCAAGAGTTGATCCGCATATAGAACCCTGTGATGTAGAGCCGTTTGAGGAGAGAACTTCGGAAACAAGTCTGAGTGCATATGGAAATTCTTCAACGGATGGGATAACAGGAGCGAGAGCTCTTTCAGCGAGAGCTCCGTGACCTATTTCACGGCGTCCGGGACCTCTTGAAGGCTTGGTTTCGCCAACAGAGTAGCTCGGGAAGTTGTACTGGTGCATATATCTCTTTGTTTCTTCTTCGTCGAGACCGTCGATACGCTGTGAGTCGCTTACAGGACCGAGAGTTGCGATAGTAAGCACCTGAGTCTGACCTCTTGTAAAGAGTCCGGAACCGTGAACTCTGGGGAGAAGTCCAACTTCGGCAGCGAGGGGACGTATTTCGTCAATTCCTCTGCCGTCAACACGTTTGCCCTCGTAGAGCCATGCACGGACGATTTTTTTCTGGAGCTTGTATATGCACTCGTCGATCATAGCGATCTGCTCCGGATAAGTTTCGTCGAATTTAGCGTGGATGTCGTCTATAATAGGAGCAAGTCTTGCATCACGTACAGTTTTGTCGTTGGTATCAAGAGCAAACTTTACACGATCTGCTGCGAATTCTTCGATAGCATCGAACATTTCGTGGTCTACTTCCTGTGATTCAAAAGCAAACTTGGGTTTACCGATCTGAGCACGGATATCGCTGATAAATGCAACCATTTTCTTGATTTCTTCGTGACCAGTCATGATTGCTTCAAGCATTTTATCTTCCGGTACTTCGTTAGCACCGGCTTCGATCATAACAATTTTTTCGGCAGTACCTGCAACAGTGAGAACAAGGTCTGTTTTTGCTCTCTGTTCAAGGGTGGGGTTGAGAACGATTTCGCCGTCCACAAGACCGACGTTGATTCCTGCGATAGGGCCGTTCCATGGAATATCGGAAATAGAAACAGCAATAGAAGCGGCGATCATTCCGGCAATTTCGGGGGAGTTGTCCGGCTCAACGGAAAGAACCGTCATAACAATGGAAACGTCGTTTCTCATATCCTTAGGGAAGAGTGGGCGCATGGGTCTGTCCACGCATCTTGAAGTAAGGATAGCCTTTTCGGAAGGTTTACCCTCTCTCTTTGTGAAAGATCCGGGGATTTTTCCGACGGAGTAAAGTCTTTCTTCGTAGTCAACGGAAAGCGGGAAAAAGTCAACGCCTTCTCTTGGCTTTGCGCTTGCGGTAACGTTTGCCATAACGACGGTATCGCCGTATCTTACCCAGCATGATCCGTTTGACAGACCGCAGGCCTTTCCTGTTTCAACTATAAAAGGTCTGCCTGCATAGGTAGTTTCAAAAGTTCTGTAATTTTCAAACATAAATTGATCCTCCTTGTTTTTTTGCAGAGGCTTTAGCAATAAACTCTGCCCCGTGACGTAAATCCCATAAGTTTTGCGGAGCACAGTTTAATGCTAAAAGCCGTTTCTGCTGTTTTAAATATAGACGTAAAGGCAGAAAGTCAGACGTAAATAAAGTCTGTCCCTCTGCCTTGACATACTTTGGATTACTTACGGAGACCGAGCTTTTCTACAACAGCACGATATCTGTTGATATCCTTTTTCTTGAGATAACCGAGAAGGTTACGTCTGTGACCTACCATTTTAAGAAGACCTCTTCTTGAATGGTGGTCATTTTTGTGGTTCTTGAGATGTTCTGTAAGATCGTTGATTCTCTTTGTAAGAATAGCGATCTGAACTTCGGGAGAACCCGTATCGTTTGGATGTGTTTTGTTAGCCTCAATAACGGCTGTTTTTTCTTCTTTCAGTAACATTGAAAGCACCTCATAATATAAATTCCGTTCACTCAGACAGAGGTGAAAATAAAGAGGTCAAGCCACAGTCCGGGTACACGGTGTTTTCATTATATCATATTTTTTATGATTTGTAAAGGGGTTTTAAGATTTTTTTATAAAAATGTCAGGTCATTATGGAAATGTATAAAAAAATGTTGACGAACAGTGAATTTTGTGGTAAAATAAATATATGATTAACATTCCAAGGAGGAATATGCATGAAAAAAGACGCTTTTAAATATGTATGGACTGACAAAAAACGTACTATCTTCGGTTTGCCGATTTCTTTCACACGTTATTATCTTACTGAAACAAAATTCATTACACGTACAGGATTCCTGAATGTTGACGAAGATGAGATTGATCTTTACAAAATAATTGACAAAAAGGTGAGATTTCCGTTTTTCCAGAGAATGTTCAAATGCGGTACTATTATAATATACAGCCGTGATGCAGATACTCCTTCAAAGGAAGTTCACTGCATAAAAAACGTGCGTGCCGTTTCTGAGCTTATTGACAAGCATCTTACGATCATGCGTGACCGATACGGCATACGCGGCAGAGATATGATGTCTTTTGGTCACGACCATTTTGACAATTACGATGATGGCAGTGCTGATTACGACGGCGATTATACCGATGAACAATATTAATGACGGGGGAATAGACTGAATGTTGTCCTTTATAACTGAAAAACAGTCCTGCTGGGAAAGGCTGAAGGCTGAAAAAAGACCTATATTTATATATGGAATGGGAGACGGCGCTCTGAAGATTATGTCTGTTTTCAATGAAAAGGGCATTACTGTTTCAGGAATTTTCGCCAGTGACGACTTTGTGCGTGGTCATTCTTTTGAGGGATTCCGTGTGCATAAATTGTCTGAAGTCGAGGAGATGGTCGGCGATTTTGCCGTTGTTCTGGCGTTTGCCGCAGGATATCAGGAAATTGTTGACAAGATCCACAGTATTGCCGCACGTCATCCGCTCTATGTTCCGGATGTTCCGGTTGTCGGAAAGGGTTTGTTTACATACGAGTACTGTCAGGAAAATGCCGAAAAGATACGTGCTGTCTATGACAGTCTTGCTGACGACTATTCCAGAAAGGTTTATGCGAATATCCTGAACTTCAAGATAAGCGGAAAAATTGAGTATCTTTCTGCTGTTACAACGCAGAAAGCAGAGATATACAAAAAAATAATCAGACCGACTCTCAATGAGACGTATGTCGATTTAGGAGCATATAACGGCGATACGATAAGAGAACTGCTTGAATTTACACATGGTCTGTATCATTCGATATATGCACTTGAACCCGACAAGAAAAATTTCAAAAAACTTGCTAAATCAGTTGACGGTATGAATCATGTCTACGCTTTTAACGCCGCCGCATGGTGTATTGATACTGAACTTCCGTTTGCGGCAAAGGCAGGACGTCAGTCGGCTATTACAGGATCTGCTGATACACTTGTTGCCGCACGTTCCGTTGACAGCATTCTTGGCAGACGTCCGTCTACCATCATAAAAATGGATGTGGAGGGATTTGAACGTGAGGCAATCTGGGGAGCTGCACAGAACATCGCACATTATTCCCCAAAGCTCATGGTGTCGCTTTATCACAGAAACGAGGATATATTTGAACTGCCGCTGCTGATAAAGTCGCTTAATCCGAATTACAAGCTCTATATCAGACATCAGCTTTATATTCCGGCATGGGAGACAAATCTCTATGCAGTTCCGTAATCCGTATCGGAAATTAAGGCATAAAAGGTCATATATATGGGTCAAAATATCATTTACACCCACAGTATTTTGATGTATAATTAGGGTATGGAATCAATGATATCAGCTTTTCTGCACATATAAGCAGTTATCATTGAGATGATATCCTTTGTAAAGACGGGCAGATCAGAAGCCGTACTCATGAAGAGTGCGGTTTTTGCTTTTTTTGCATAAACTCTTGACTGATCTCAGAAATGATGATATAATAAATGCAACTGGATAAATCCAGAAAAAATTAAACAGGAGGATAACAAAATGGAAAAATCAACACTCAAAAAGTATGTGGCTGAATGCATCGGAACGTGTGTGCTGGTGCTCCTCGGATGCGAAACTGCAATGACAGTCGGATGCTCCGGAAGCGGTTATATCCTTACCGCTCTGGCTTTCGGACTTACGATCGTGGGCATGGCTTACTGTATCGGCAATATCTCAGGATGCCACATCAATCCTGCCGTATCGTTTGCAGTTTATATGAACGGCGGACTCAACACGAGGGAGTTCCTTGGCTACACTGTTTCGCAGTGTGCAGGTTCTTTTATCGGAACTGCACTTCTCCGTCTGATCTACGTACTGGCGGACAGAGATGATATGACAGCTCCGGAAGGAAAAGAATGGGGAATGGGAGCAAATACGCTTGCCGGTGTAAACGACAGCATTATTGCCGGATTTCTTGTTGAAATCATTCTCACATTTATCTTTGTGATGGTGATTCTTGGCGTAACATCCAAGAAAGCAAATCACGGTTCATTCGGAGGACTTATCATTGGTCTTTCACTTACACTTGTACATATTCTCGGAATTGGACTGACAGGTACTTCTGTAAATCCTGCGAGAAGCCTCGGACCTGCAATTTTTGCTCTTGGCGATGCAATTGTTCAGGTGTGGATCTTCATTATTGCTCCATTTATCGGCGCAGGACTTGCTGCTCTTACGTATAAATGGCTTGAAAGCGAAAAACAGTAATTTATTATAAAGCGGAGCATTTCGGTGCTCCGTTTTGTGTTTTCGGGATACAAAAAATAACCGGCTGTCTCGCTATGAGGAAGCCGGTTGTTTTTATTTATTCATTTTTGCAGGGAAGTTCGGTTATAAGACCGAGAAGATATCTCTGAATCGAAAGAGCATCGAGATTTGTGAGTCCGTCTCCTGTATTGCAGCAGTCACCGTTTTTGGCTCCCTGAGACGTTATTGCGGTGGGAGCAGTACCGCCGACACCGTACTCATCAGGATTTCCGACTGCCTGCATGATAAGTACCGCATCATTCAGATACAGTTTACCATCGCAGTCAGCGTCGCCGTACTTCAAAGGATCTTCTGCGGGGCGTGTTCCTTCTTTCCATACTGCGTTAAGAGAAATTCCAAGACCGGGTTTAGCACCTTTTATCAGAAATTCATCGCCGGGCTGATAGACAGTCGTTGTGGTTACGCCGTCGATAGTTTCTTCAAACTTCCAGCCGTCAAAGTAATATCCGGACTTTGTTCCCGTCAATTCAGGGCATATGATCGTAGTATCCGTCTTTCCCTCTACTCTGATAATATCTTCGGATTTTCCCGTGCCGCCTATGAATACGACCTTGTAGGTAAGAGGTTCCCAGATTGCGGTAAAAGTAACGTCATGATCCGGCATTGTGTAATTTTCAAGAGGGGCATATGTTTTGCCGTCGTCACCGCAGATCCAGCCCGATATTTTAAAGCCGTTTCGAGAGAATCTTGAAGCTTCTGCCAGTTCGTAAGAAATTGTTTCCAGACGTTCATATTCACCGGCAGTAGCGCCGTTGAGCCGGTCAACGTCACCGGGAGTGTATCTGAGCATATAGTATTTAAGCCAGTTAGGCGTAAGGACAATATCGTGATCCGGCATGATTATGTACTGCTGACCGAGATATGTTTTTCCGTCGCATATCCAGCCGATTTGTGCATGGCTCGAATCAGGATAGTAGAACGACTGCAAAGATACTTTTACAAATTGTCCCGGACGTGAAGTGAGATTCTGAAGATTCTCGGGAAGTTCAACTGTTTCTCCATCGAATTCCACCTTGTATTCGATATTGTACTTTGTTTTGTCAGAAAGATCGTACCATACAGGGGTGAGTGTGACATCCTCGTCTGCCACCTGTATTACGGAATTTACCGGATATCCTCTTACACCGTCAACAGTCCAGCCGGAGAAGGAATGATCTTTTTTGTGAACGTAAATTTCCGGAATTTGTACCGAAGAATTTGCGTCAGCGGTGATGTCCGTGATTTCAATTGGATTTCCGTCATCATCAACATCAAATGTTATATCAGGATCGCTGATATCAAAATGAACGGTTATCTGTGCCTTTTCACCGGAACTGTTCGTTTTAGCCATGACCGGAAAAGCAGATAAAACTGATATAGATGTGATCGTTGACAGAACGAAAGCCGTCAGTCTGCTGTAAATATTTTTCATGATGATTCTCCTTATAACTATTCAGATATTTCTGTTATTGGTAATTCTGAGATATGAAGGCAATATTTTTGTACTGCCAGTGCGTCAAGATTTGTGATGCCATCACCAGGATTATTGCAGTCTGCGTTCAGCATTCCCTGAGCGGTAATTGCTGATGGGTCAAGACCGTCAAGACCATATTCTTCGGGATTTCCGATTGCCTGCATGATAAGAACTGCATCTGAAATGAATATTGAACCGTCGCAATCTGCATCTCCGTAGACAGGATCAGTAAGTTCAGGCGTACTTTCTTCGATCCAGACAGCTTCTAAAAGAATGCCAAGTCCCGTAAGTTCTCCGTAAATGAGAAACTCGTCACCGGGCTGATAGACAGTTCCGTTGTATTCCCAGCCGCCGAATTTATAGCCCGGTTTTGTTATATTGATTTCAGGGCATATTATTGTCGTATCGGTCTGAGCGTCAATATTGATGAGATTCTCCTTGTTTTCCGGGTTGGGTCTGAACACGACCGTGTATGTGACAGGCTCCCATACTGCGGTAAAAACCACGTCTTCGTCGGGCATAATATACGAGTATTCCGGAGGATAGATCTTGCCGTCAATGCTGCAAAGCCAGCCGGTATTCCTGAAACCGATACGCAGAAATCTGCTTGCTTCTGCGAGATCTGCAGGCAGACCTGCGATTCGTTCAAGATATTGAGATTTAACTCCGGGCACACGGTCAACATCACCGACGCTGTAGGTAAATTTGCAGTATTTTTTCCAGTTAGGAGTAAGTTCGATATCATGTGACGGCATGATGATCTTCTGTTGACCGAGATAACCTATGCCGTCATATATCCAGCCGATCTGTGAATAAGAGTCTTCCGGGTGATAGAAAACATCAAGAGGTATTTCGACAAGTTCACCTGTTTTGTGCTTGATATCAGGAAGTCTGCCGTTTTTGTCGATAATTCCTGTGTCGCATACTGCTTCATAGTGAACAGTATACTTTACCGAATCAGAATTTTTGCTCCAGACCGGTGTAAGGGTAGCGTCTGTATCCGGGAACTGAATTATATCGCCCGGAGCATATGCCTGTACGCCGTTGAACGTCCAGCCGGAGAATTTATAGCCGTTTTTTTCAAGATTCAGGTCTGAAAGTCTCCATGATTTGCCTGGTTCACCACTGATATCGTAGATATACTGAGGATTTCCGTACTGATTGTCTTCGACCTTAACGCCCTCTTCGCTCAGATCGAAGTGGATGGTTACTTCAGCCTCTTTGCCGTCAGCGGCAAAGATTGGTGTAGTGCCGTAGGAAGCTGCTGCAATAAGTGCCGAAAGAGCAGCAGCTGTAATTTTTGTAAATAATTTTTTCATGTTTCCTCCATTAATTAACATTTCGCCGGAATATCCTATGCAAAACAATTTTTTTCCTGATTGTAAGTGTATCCTATGGATTCAAGCTTTTTCAAAATTTCACTTTTCTCAACACATAACTCGCTGCAAAGTTCGTCAAGGTTCTGACCGGTATCCCTGAGTTTTGTATTTATGTAGCTCAGAAGAATGGCAGGATCGCTTGGAATATTCATATGTAATACCTCCATACAGCTTGATATAAGGCGATGCAGTGCAGTTCACCGTCTAAAACTAATATACAATAATTTATTGTATTTGTCAATGAAATTTAAATAACTTGAAATGTGAATTTTTAAAAAAATAATATATTGATTTATCATATTAAATAATAGGAAATATTCTCTTTTTTACTTAAAAATATCCGGTTCTGAGGGGGCTATGGAGTCCATTTTTGTTGATGCGGTTCTCATTCGTTTATCATATTCGACTTGGAATGGATCCTTTATTTCACGCCTGATCTTATCAACACGCTGCTCCTCGGCACGTTCGTTGAAAAGAGGAAATCCGACTTGTTTTTCAAGAAAACGGAAGTTGTTGTTGGCTCTTATATTAATGTATGCAATAAGTGATGATGCCATAAAAAATATCAGCCATATATATAAACTTAATTTTGGCACATTCATTGCTGCCATTCCGTATGATTTTCCTGCCAGATGTTTAGCTCCGTATCCGAGTATTGCAAGATTTAGAAAGGAAATCACTGGCACAGCGAGGGCAGCCAGATCATGGCGGCAATATGCTCCCCTGAATCCGAGATAACATACAAACGGCAAAAAAATCAGGCTGTCAATAAATACAAAATATGCACCTAAATTGGTCACAATTAGGAACATGAATGAAACAAGAAAATAGAACACGCCGAATACGATGTAAACTATCGGAACAATGTTATAAACTTTACGGCATTTTTTCATGCTTTCTGCATATTTTGCGAATTTAGTTGTATCTGACATTTTTATTTACTTCTTTTCTATAGATTTAAGTTTCCGGCAATATTTTGCAGTTTCTGCCGAAACGACACCTGAAAGTGCAATGAGAGCTGTGACGTTTGGCAGAGCCATTAGTCCGTTGAAAATATCGGCAAGACCCCATACAGCTGAAACAGTAAGGTATGGTCCGATGAACACGGCGGCAATATACAGCCATTTGAATAATGTTGATGCAGTTTTGCTCGATCCGGTTAGATACGAAAGACAGCGTTCTGAATAGTAGTTCCAGCCGAGAATTGTAGTAAAGGCGAAGAACATCAGGCATGTCATAAGCAGGAATGAAGAGACTTTTTCAGGGAACGGCAGTCCATAACGGAATGCTGCATTGGTTATCTCTACTCCTTCAAGATCAGGGTTTGTTTCGATACATCCGGAAATTACAATAGTAAGTCCAGTCATTGTACAGACAAGGATTGTGTCGATAAATGTTCCGGTCATTGTCACAAGTCCTTGGCGGACAGGTTCTTTCGTTTTGGCGGCAGCAGAAGCGATCGGAGCAGAACCAAGTCCAGCTTCGTTTGAGAAAATTCCTCTTGCAACGCCTTTCTGCATTGAGACCATGACTGCGCCGAGTGCTCCCCCGGCAGCAGCCCTGAAACCAAAAGCACTTTTGACTATTTTTACAACAGCAGACGGAATCTCCGTTATATGTGTGAAGATTATCAGCAGGCAGCAGACCACATAAATTACTACCATGACCGGAATGATAATCTCTGAAAATGAAGCGATACGCTTGATTCCGCCAATAATTATCAGGCCTGCAAGTATTGTTACAATAAGCCCGACAATGATTTGCGTATATGTATAATCTGAACTGAAAAGTCTAAGTGTATGTGTCTTTTCAGGGTCAAAAAAGCTGTTGGCAGCGGCGGTTATGCTGTTGATCTGTGTAAAAGTGCCAATGCCCATAAGACCGACGAAAACACCGAATACAGCAAAGATTACAGCAAGCCATTTCCAGCGTTTACCCATACCGTTTTCGATGTAGTAAAATGGTCCGCCGAGCATTTTTCCGTCATCAGATCTGACACGATACTTAACGGCAAGAAGTCCCTCGGCATATTTTGTCGCCATTCCGAAAAGAGCAGCGATTTCCATCCAGAAAAGCGCCCCCGGACCTCCGGCTGCAATAGCGGTTGCCACGCCTACAATATTACCTGTTCCGATAGTAGCGGAAAGCGCAGTACAAAGAGCTGCAAAACTGGATATTTCACCTGTTCCGCCGCTTTCGCCTTTAAACATATATTTTAGTGCGAGACCAAGTTTTCTGAATTGTACTCCTCCTGCACGTAATGTCAGAAATATACCGCAGCAGAAAATCAGCAATATTAGCGGGATACCCCAGACAAAATTGTCAATTTTTTCAATTATTCTGTTAAAGGTTTCCATTGGTTTCACTCCGTTTAATAAATTAAAATAATATTTGTACTATATTATAGCATATTTTGTTCAAAATTGCAACTGCCGCAGAAAAAATCCCCGGCAGAATGTTTGTGAAGATAATAAATGCTAAACTGTTAGTAATATATAACCTACAACTTGTACAAAATCAACAAAAATGTGAGCATAAATTAGTCAGAAAAACAGTAGTATTTTATGAGGTTATATGTTATAATATATATCAGATATGTGGGATGTAATAAGCTCTAATTCTATCTGGCAACAACATTGTTACATTTTTCACACTTATATATTCAAGGAGGTTCATCTAATGAATTCAGCAAAATCTACTGTTCCGTTCAAGGGTACTCCTGAACAGGAAGCACAGCTCCTCAGCGTCATTGCAGAAAAGAAGGACACTCAGGGCGCTCTTATGCCGATTCTCCAGAAGGCTCAGGAAATTTATGGTTACCTTCCTATTGAGGTACAGAAAATTATTTCCGATAATACAGGTATTCCGCTTGAAAAGATTTACGGCGTTGTGACTTTCTATGCACAGTTTTCACTTTATCCGAAGGGAGAATATACTATTTCAGTATGTCTCGGTACAGCCTGTTATGTTAAAGGCTCTGGCGACATTTACGATAAGCTTCAGGAAAAACTCGGTATTGCCGGAGGTGAATGCACCCCTGACGGTAAGTTCTCTCTTGATGCCTGCCGCTGCATTGGTGCCTGCGGTCTTGCTCCTGTTCTCACAGTAAATGAGGATGTTTACGGTCGTCTCACTGTTGACGATGTAGACAAGATCATTGCAAAATATGCTTAATTTTACATAATACCATTTAGGAGGTTTACTATATGAAGACTCTTGAAGAACTCAATGTTGTCAGAGACAGTCTTGCAGGCGAGGTCGCTCTCAGAACTCACGGCAATGCTTCTTCTAAATATGAAAGACATGTCCTTGTTTGTGGCGGTACAGGATGTACTTCTTCCGGCTCTCCCAAAATCATCGAGAAGCTTAATGAAGAATTTGCTGCAAAGGGACTTACAGATAAGGTTCAGATCGTAAAAACCGGATGTTTCGGTCTCTGCGAAAGAGGACCTATCATGATCGTTTATCCGGAGGGTTCTTTCTACTCACGTGTAAATGTTGATGAAATCCCAAGGATCGTTGATGAACATCTTATCGGCGGAAATCCTGTAAAGGAATTTCTCTACGAAGAAACCGTTGACGGCGATGATATCAAAGCTCTTGACGATACATCGTTCTATAAAAAGCAGCATCGTGTAGCTCTCAGAAACTGCGGTGTTATTGACCCTGAAAATATTAATGAGTACATAGGACGTGACGGCTACCAGGCTCTCGGCAAGGTACTTACCACAATGACTCCTGAGGACGTTATCCAGACTATTCTTGATTCCGGTCTCCGTGGAAGAGGCGGCGGCGGATTCCCGACAGGTCTTAAATGGCAGTTTACAGCCAATTCGCAGGGCGATAAGAAATTCGTTGCATGCAATGCTGATGAGG
>UQXS01000034.1 GCA_900545125.1 uncultured Ruminococcus sp. | reverse complement strand
TTGCCGGAAGCGATTACGTGGTCGAGACCGCCGTAACCGATATCGTAAGCCCAGCCGTCGCCGCCGAAGATCCACTGAGACTTCTTGCTGAGGTAGTCCTTTTCAGCGAGGATAGCCTTAGCGTCGTCGCATCCGCAAGCCTCAAGAGCAGCAACGAGATTATCTGTAGCAACAGCATTAGCAGCGCCGTCGTTGTAAGTTGCGAGGTATTCGTCAATAGCTGCCTTAACTTCGGGCTTTTCAGCCTTTTCCTTGATAGCGAGAACCTTGTCGGTAGCTCTCTTGCGGAGTGTTTCCTGAGCAAGATACATACCGTAACCGAACTCAGCGTTGTCCTCGAAGAGTGAGTTGCTGCATGCAGGACCTCTGCCCTTCTTGTTTACTGTGTAAGGAGTTGAAGGTGCGCTGCCGCCCCAGATAGAGGAGCATCCTGTAGCGTTAGCGATCATCATTCTGTCGCCGAAGAGCTGTGTAACAAGCTTAGCGTAAGGAGTCTCACCGCAGCCTGCGCAAGCGCCTGAGAATTCGAGAAGGGGCTGTCTGAACTGTGAGCCCTTTACTGTATCAGCCTTGAACTTAGCAGCAACCTCTGCCTTTTCGTCGATAGTTACGCCGTAGTTGAATACTTCCTGCTGATCCATCTGAGAAGCGATAGGCTCCATAACGAGAGCTTTCTCCTTAGCGGGACAGATGTTAGCACAAACGCCGCATCCTGTACAGTCAAGTGTAGAAACTGTCATTGTAAACTTAAGACCGGGCATAGCAGGCTTGAAGTCAACGATCTTTGCAGCAGCAGGTGCAGCAGCAGCCTCAGCCTCTGTCATAGCAACAGGTCTGATTACAGCGTGAGGACATACATATGCACACTGGTTACACTGAATACAATTCTCAGCGATCCAGTTAGGAACCTTAACAGCGATACCACGCTTTTCAAAAGCAGCAGAGCCCTGCGGGAATGTGCCGTCAGCCATATCTACGAATGTAGAAACAGGGAGAGAATCGCCCTTCTGAGCGTTGCAGGGGATCTGGATATTGTTTACATAATTTTCAAGATTCTTGTCATCGCAGGTAACGGCAGACATACCCATCTGAGTATCGGCAGCGTCAGCCCATGCAGCTGGAACGTCAACCTTAACAACGTTCTGGTGACCTGCGTCGATAGCGTTCCAGTTCTTTTCAACAACGTCCTGACCCTTCTTGCTGTAGGAAGCTTCAGCAGCTGCCTTCATGTATTTAAGGGCATCTTCGAAAGGAATGATGTTGGCAAGCTTGAAGAATGCAGACTGAAGAATTGTATTGATTCTTGTACCCATACCTGTTTCTTCACCAAGCTTAACGCCGTTGATAATATAGAAATTGATATTGTTCTGAGCGATATATCTCTTTACCTGTCCGGGAAGATTAGCGTCCAGTTCCTCAGGAGACCAGATAGTATTGAGGAGGAAAGTACCGCCGGGCTTGATGTCAGATACCATATCGTACTTGTCGATGTAGCTCTGATTGTGACAAGCTACAAAGTCAGCCTTGTTGATAAGATATGTTGACTTGATAGGAGTCTTACCGAAACGGAGGTGAGAAATAGTTACACCGCCGGACTTCTTTGAGTCATAAGCAAAATAAGCCTGAGCGTAGAGATCTGTATGGTCGCCGATGATCTTGATGGAGTTCTTGTTAGCGCCTACAGTACCGTCTGAACCGAGACCCCAGAACTTACAAGCTGTTGTGCCTGCCGGAGCAGAGTCAGGATTGCCCTCGAGAGGAAGTGAAAGATTTGTAACGTCATCCTCGATACCGATAGTGAATCTCTTCTTTGTCTCGTTCTTGAATACTGCAACGATCTGAGCCGGAACAGTGTCCTTTGAGCCAAGACCGTATCTGCCTGTAAATACAGGAACATTGTTGAACTTAGTATCCTTGAGAGCTGCAACAACGTCGAGGTAGAGAGGTTCGCCAAGTGAACCGGGTTCCTTTGTTCTGTCGAGAACAGAAATTCTCTTAACACTGTCAGGAATAACCTCAACAAGCTTTTCAGCAACAAAAGGTCTGTAAAGACGAACCTTAACGAGACCGTACTTGCCGCCGGCAGCATTGAGATAGTCTATAGTTTCTTCAATTGTATCGTTTACAGAGCCCATAGCAACGATGATATGCTCAGCGTCAGCAGCTCCGTAGTAGTTAAAGAGCTTGTAGTCAGTACCGATAAGCTCATTTACCTTATTCATGTAGTCCTCTACGATAGCAGGGAGTGCGTCATAGTACTTGTTGCAAGCTTCACGAGCCTGGAAGAAGATGTCAGGGTTCTGAGCAGAACCACGGAGAACAGGTCTTTCAGGGTGGAGAGCCTTGTCACGGAATGACTGAGCAGCGTCCTTGTCAAGGAGAGAAAGGAGAGTCTCATCGTCCCATGTTTCGATCTTCTGGATTTCGTGAGATGTACGGAAACCGTCGAAGAAGTGGAGGAAAGGAACTCTGCCCTTGATAGTAGAAAGGTGAGCTACTGCACCGAGATCCATAACCTCCTGAGGGTTGGAAGAACAGAGCATAGCATAACCTGTCTGACGGCAGGCATAAACGTCAGAGTGATCTCCGAAGATATTAAGAGCATGAGAAGAAACGCATCTTGCAGAAACGTGAATTACGTTGGGAAGAAGCTCGCCGGCGATCTTGTACATATTAGGGATCATAAGGAGAAGACCCTGTGAAGCTGTATAAGTAGTTGTAAGAGCACCTGCTGAAAGAGAGCCGTGAACCGTACCGGCAGCACCGGCTTCAGACTGCATCTCTGCAACTGTTACAGGCTGACCGAAAAGATTCTTCTTGTCCTTAGCAGACCAGCTGTCTGTTACCTCAGCCATAACTGAGGAAGGTGTGATGGGGTAAATAGCGGCTACATCTGTAAAGGGATATGATACCCATGCAGCTGCATTGTTACCATCCATGGTTTTCATTTTTCTTTTGATTGCCATAGGAATGACCTCCTGAAAAAGTTTTTGTGAGGTTACATAAGGTCAGTGCGGAATATCCGGTTTGTTACCCATATGTAACGGCTGTTAATATTATATCACAAAAAATGGAGCTTGTAAACACTTTTTTTATTTTTTTCACGTTTCCCTGTGTAAATTCTTTATATATATTATTGGTGTGTATCATGCAGACAATTAATGGTCATACCTACATCAGATTATCTTCAATTTCAATGACAATATCGCTCATTTTAACATTCAGAGCCGTTGAAATCCGGTAAAGCGTTTCGAGGGTAGGCTTGCGTTCTCCCCTTTCGATCGCACTGAGATGCGTTCTCCCGATATCTGCAAGACCGCTCAGCACTTCCTGTGATACATTTTTGCGTTTACGAAAATCTGCTATGACCTTTCCTACTAATTTTGAATCAAGCGTTGGTATATACATAATTATCACCTCTGATAATATGATATACGAATTTTTTGTAAACTATGAATACATATGTTGACATTTGAACACTTATGTGTTATAATAACAATAAGAATTTGAAAAAAGAGAGGGTGATAATCATGCGTGCTCCGAGGAATTGTCCAATGTGTAACAATTCTATAACATGGAAGGAAGTGGATACATCAAAAAAGGGCTTTAGTGTTGGAAAAGCAGCAGCAGGTGGAATACTGTTGGGTCCGATCGGTCTTTTAGGCGGTGCGTTAGGAAAAACAAAGAAAACATGGTGCTGTGGAAATTGTGGTTTCCAACATGAATATGATGCTTAACAGGAGGTTTATTATGAAAAGAAAAATTTCAATTATTTTATTTTTGGCAGCAACAATGAGTATGAGTTTTAGCTCATGTAAAGGTGATAAAGACGACTTACCTTCTTCCTCAAGAATAAGCACCGTAACCACAGAAAAGGTCACTAAGGCTGCAACTACTAAAAAATCCATTGATACTTCGTCATATACTGATAAGAGCAGTTCAAAAAGCGATTACAGCAGTAAATCTGATGAAGAGTATTATTGTATGGGAAAAAATGATACCTGCAAAAACAAGACAAGCGATCCATATGACCTTTATTGTCACTCCTGCGATCCTGATGATAATAATATTGAGGGTGACCAAAGCAAAAAGAGCTATGGAAGCGGCGGTTCCATAATTGACAACGACTATGACAATGATATAGATGAAGATGATTGGGAAAAGGCATGGGGCGATTATATGGACGATAAACTTGACGACTATGACTATTATTATGGCTATTAAGTGAATGCAGAACAGGAGATTTATTATGAAAAAAATTAAAAAATTACTTATTGCTCTTATTACAGTGGCAGCAATGACAGCATCTTTTACAGGTTGCGATGATGATTCATCCAACGAATCATCAAGTACAGGAAGAGATACAAGCAGCAAGGATTATGGCGGCTACAGCAAGGAATACTGGGATGCTGCCCGTGATGCATGGGATGCTAATACCTGAAATTCAAAAAACCAATAAAAGGACTGACCCAACCGGATCAGTCCTTAAATTTTATATTCAATTCAGGCAAATCAGCCCATTACGATCTCAACTTCGTGAACACCGTTCTCAAAAGCAGGGATAACATTGCCCTCAACGGCATTGCCGTCAACAGTCATTGACTTAACGCCCTTGCAAACGTGATCGGGATTCTTGACAGTGATGTTGTATGTTGCTCCACGGAACTGTCTTGAAGCTGTAAAGCCGTCCCACTCGTGAGGAATGGAAGGATCAACTTTAAGACCGTCGAAATCAGCGGCAATTCCAAGGATATACTGGGAAATTGCGACCATATTCCATGCGGCAGTACCTGTCAGCCATGAGTTCTTGCCTTCGCCGAATCTGCTTGCGTCCTTGCCGGCGATCATCTGACCGTATACATAAGGCTCGGTCTTGTGAAGTTCGGAAATATCCTCATTGAAAGCCGGAGCGATCTTGCTGTAGTATTCAAATGCCTTGTCGCCTCTTCCTGCGTAAGCCTCGGCGCAGATTATCCATGCATTGTTGTGAGTGAAGATACCTGCGTTTTCCTTGTATCCGCCGGGATAAGTGGAAATTTCGCCGTACTGGATATAATACTTGCTGAATGCAGGATTATTAAGAACCAGACCATACTGAGTATTGAGGTACTTGTCGATAGATTCAAGCGTCTTGATATCAGCTCCGACGTCCTTGCCGATTTCAGACATAACGGCAAATCCCTGTGGCTCGATGAAGATCTTGCCTTCCTCGCACTCCTTGGAGCCCATTTTTGCTCCTGTGGAGTCGTAAGCACGGATGAACCAGTCGCCGTCGAAAGCGGATTCCATAACGTTCTTCTTCATCTTGTCGATCTCAGCCTGAGCAGCGTCAGCCTCGTCGTCTTTTCCGAGATGCCTGAGAATAGCCACATAGTTAGGACCTGCGTATGTAAAGAGGGTAGCAACCATTACAGACTCTGCAACCTTTGAGTAACCGCCCTCGGCAGCAAACTTAGGATTGGTATATGTCTGGAAGCTTTCACCGGGAGTATCGGAATAGCACGAAAGATTGATGCAGTCGTTCCAGTCAGCTCTCATAGCCAGAGGCAGATTGTGAGGTCCGAGGTTATTTACAATCTTGTAGAAAGAAACCTTCAGATGATCGAGCATAGGCTGAGCCTTGCTCATATCGTTGTCGTAAGGAACCATTTCGTCAAGGATAGACCAGTCGCCTGTCTCCTTGATGTAAGCGGAAACGGAAAGGATCATCCACAGCGGATCATCAGAGAAATCGCCGCCAATATCAGAGTTGCCTTTCTTTGTAAGAGGCTGATACTGATGATAGCATCCGCCGTCAGGAAGCTGTGTTGAAGCGATGTCGATAATACGCTCTCTTGCACGGTCAGGAATCTGATGAACAAAACCGAGGATATCCTGGTTGGAGTCACGGAATCCCATACCTCTGCCGATACCGCTCTCAAAGTAAGAAGCGGAACGTGAAAGGTTGAATGTTACCATACACTGATACTGATTCCAGATGTTTACCATACGGTCAACCTTGTCATCGGGAGTATTTACATTGATAACGCCGAGGAGCTTGTCCCATGCGTCCTTGAGCTCTGCAAGACCGGCAGCAACCTTTTCAGGAGTATTGTACTTCTCGATCATAGCGAGAGCCTTTTCCTTGTTGATAGTCACGCCGTCTGCCTCGAACTTCTTGTCCACGGGCATCTCAACATAGCCGAGAATGAAGATAAGAGTCTTTGACTCGCCGGGAGCAAGCGTGATCTTCTTGTAGTGTGAAGCGATAGGAGACCAGCCGTCAGCGAAGGAATTATTTGCCTTGTCAGCAATAACCGCCTGGGGATCTCCGAAACCGTTGTAAAGACCAATAAAGGAATCCCTGTCCGTATCGTAACCGTCGATCTCGTCATTAACCGTATAGAAAGCAAAATGGTCACGTCTGTCTCTGTATTCGGTCTTGTGGTAGATAGTAGAACCTACTACCTCAACACGTCCGGTAGAGAAGTTTCTCTGGAAGTTAGTGCAGTCGTCCTGAGCGTCCCATAAGCACCACTCAGCAAAAGAGAAAAGTGAGAAAGTCTTTGTCTCGGATCCCTCATTTGTAAGAACCACCTGCTGGATCTCACCGTCATAATTCTGCGGAACGAAGAAAGTAACCTCAGCTTTAAGGTCGTTTTTCTTACCTGTGATAACGGTATATCCCATACCGTGACGACACTCATATGCGTCAAGCTCCGTCTTTACAGGCGACCAGCCGGGATTCCAGATAGTGCCGTTCTCGTTGATATAGAAATAACGGCCTCCCATGTCGATAGGCACATTGTTGTAGCGATAACGTGTGATTCTTCTGAGACGTGCATCCTTATAGAAGGAATAGCCTCCTGCCGTATTGGAAATCAGTGAGAAGAAGCCCTGTGTACCGAGGTAGTTAATCCACGGATAGGGGGTTCTTGGGGAATTGATAACATATTCCCTATTGGCGTCGTCAAAAAATCCGAACTTCATATCGATTATTCTCCTTTGTTTTTTAAACTGTGATACGGAGCCGGCAGGCGCAGACTCCATAAACTGCATATCCCGCATTGCAGGACCACCGTTTATACCGCATACTGCGGCTCAGTGATTACATAATATTATATCATATTTTTCATTATATTACAAGTGATTGAACAAAATTACAGTGTAATTCTTTTCGCAGGAAATTTGTGCATATTAGACAAAACGCTCATTTAGAAAAGAAATGCTGATACGCCTTAAATGTTTCCCCTGGTTTCACCTCACGGTATCCGCTTATCTCAGCCGGAAGTCCGAGATTCGGGGCGTCGATCATAGCCGTCATAGGCTCTGGGCAGAAGTAGTGATTGAAGCCCCTGTCGTTCCAGATGATCCAGAAGCCATACTCCTCAGAAACCTCGTAGCAGAGCTTTTTTCCGCTTGCAGTATCTTCTGCAGCAATACCGTGAAACTTCTCTCCGTCCAGATCAAGACACTCTCCGAAATACATATCGTTGTCAACAACCTGAAGCACAGGACGCTTTGTTCCGTTTTTGTATTCCATGTCCCAGTCAGTGAGATCAAGCAGCCTTTCCGTAGGGAGACAGCGGCTGTTAAGTTCACATTTCTTTCCGACCGGCACGCTGAGACGGATATCCTCTTCCCTGCCGCCGTCCACAAAAGGAGCGTTGATAGTCGTATGGGACGCCAGCGACATAGGCAGAACTTTAGTATCGTTGTTTGTAAAAGATATCTTCTGCTCAAGTCCCTTGTCAGAGAGAGTAAAAACGTATTCCGCAGTAAATTTAACCGGCAGGAACTCAAAGAACTCGTCTTTCTCGTCATAAATATAGCGTGTTTTTACCCACGCTGAGTTCTCGTCTGCTCCCTTTTCAATAACCTCATGGTTTCTCTTGTGTATAAAGCCGTGGATATGATTATTATAAGGAGCCTTCTCGTTTACGGGGAGCTGATAAACGGCATCGGATGTTTTAAGCACACCGTCAGCAAACCTGTTCGGAAGATAGAGTGTAGGCAGTCCCCACACCTCGGCGGACTGCTTTATGACGTCTGCCGGATTAGCGGAATCAAAGCGAAAAAATTCGATACCGTTCACATCGTCGTGAAGCCTGATAACGTTTGAGCCGATCTCATAGGCGACAAGAGCGGTATATCCTCCTGCCTGAAGTTTTACGCAGGGAGTGCCGTTGAAATCCACAATCTGTACTGAATTGTTCATAAAATCAAAATCCTTTCTGAATTATCTGTCTGTCATGTCAAGATACTCACGCATAGGCGATACAGCCTTGTACGCAGGTCTTATTATTTTGTTCGAGTTAATAAGTTCTTCTATTCTATGAGCCGACCATCCGGCAATTCTGGAAACGGCAAAAAACGGCGTAAACAGCTCGTCCGGTATGCCGAGCATCCTGTAAACAAAGCCGCTGTAGAAATCCACATTGGCGCAGACGCCCTTATATATCTTGCGTTCTTCGGCAATAACCTCCGGTGCAAGTCTTTCCACCAGAGAATACAGCCGGAATTCATCCTCCCTGCCCTTTTCGCAGGAAAGCTTTTCCACAAATCCCTTGAACACGGCCGCTCTTGGGTCAGATTCGGAATAAACAGCGTGTCCCATTCCGTAAATCAGACCGGAACGATCAAATGCCTCCTTGTGAAGAAGCTTCCGGAGATATGACTTCACTTCGTCCTCATCTTCCCAGTTTCCCACATTTGTTTTCATATCATCGAACATCATAGCCACCTTGATATTAGCGCCGCCATGCTTAGGACCTTTGAGAGAGCCGAGAGCCGCCGCAATGGCAGAATAGGTATCCGTTCCTGACGATGATACAACATGAACAGTAAAGGTGGAGTTATTTCCGCCGCCGTGTTCTGCATGAAGCACCAGTGCCAGATCAAGAATTCTTGCTTCAAGCTCCGTATAATTCTTGTTTGGCCGCAGCATATAAAGCAGATTTTCCGCAACGGACAGTTCCGGATTCGGATCATGGATAAAGAGGCTTCCGCCGAAGCTGGTATATTTATAAGCCTGATAGCCGTATACTGCAAGTACAGGGAACAGAGTTATAAGTTCAATGCACTGTCTGAGAACATTGGGAATTGAAATATCGTTGGCGCTGTCGTCATAGGAATACAGAGCCAGAACGCTTTTGGCAAGAGTATTCATCATATTAGAACTTGGAGCCTTCATAATAACGTCCCTGGTGAACGTAGGCGGAAGCGACCGGAAATCAGAAAGAATTTTCTTAAATTCGTCAAGTTCCTCCCCCGACGGCATATTGCCGAAAAGCAGAAGATAAACGGTTTCTTCAAAGCCGAAGCGTTTTTCCCTTACAAATCCGGCGACAATTTCTTCCACATCAATTCCACGGTAATAAAGCTTACCCTTACCGTGATTAGGCATTCCGTCGCCTGTATTGAGAACCTTTATCGTGCTGATATTGGTCAGACCAGCCACAACTCCGCTGCCGTTGACGTCACGGAGCCCCCTCTTTACATCATACTGAGTATAGAGCGACGGTTCGATCTTGTAACCTTCAATCGAATTCTCCGCCAATCTCCTTATTTCAGGCGTAATTTCGGAAAAATTATACTTCATGGAAATTCTCCTTTCCCTGTCATTTTATTATATATTATAATTATAGAGCATTTTTACATTCTTGTCAAGTACGATTCTGCCTTAAAATAAAGAAAAAGCAATTTTATTTTTCATAAAGACTTGAAAAAACTGTGTAAATCTGCTATGATATTATTATACATATAAATCTTAAATCCAACCAATAAATCTAAACGAAAAAGGAGTGTGACACTTGGAAGCAATAGAATATAAATGTCCGAACTGTGCTGCCGACCTGAAATTCGATCCCGAAAGCCAGAAACTAAGCTGTGAATTTTGTCTCAGCACATTTACCGAAGAAGAGCTGAGAGCACTGAAAGAATCCGCCGGGGAAAAAATACCGGACGAAGCGGAAATACATGACCGTCAGGAATTTGAGGAGCACACCAATCTCTACCACTGTGCCAGCTGCGGAGCGCAGATAATGTGTGATGACCGTCAGACAGCTCTTTTCTGCTACTACTGCCACAATCCGGTAATTCTTTCCGGAAAGATGACAGGAGAATACAAGCCGAGCAGACTGATAGCATTCAAGATGAATAAGGATCGTGCTTTAGATACGTTCAGAAACTGGGTAAAAAACAGGCCGTTTGTTCCTGACGATTTCAGATCAGAACAGCAGCTTGACAAGATAACCGGACTGTACGTTCCGTTCTGGGTAGCAGACTGCGATGTAAAAGCGGATTTTTCTGCCATAGGAAAGACGATACGTTCGTGGACATCCGGCAATTACAGCTATACCGAGACAAAGGAGTACAGAGTAGTACGGCGTGGAACAATAACCGCAAACGGAATTCCGGCAGACGGCGAAAGCAAGATAGACGATCTGCTGATGGAAGCGATAGAGCCTTTCAATTACGGCGAGCTCCAGCCGTTTTCCATGACATATCTGACGGGATTTTTCGCCGATAAGTACGACGTTGACAAGGCGCAGGTATTTCCACGTATAAAGACACGTGCTTCTCAGGCAGGAAAAAAGGTCATCCGTGACAGCATAGGGGCATACAGCACACTGTCCGTAAACACGGAACAGTACAACATCATGAAGACTGACTGGGAATATATGATGCTCCCTGTATGGTTCATGACATACAATTATAAAGAAAAGATATACGAGTTTGCCATAAACGGTCAGACCGGAAAGCTTGCCGGAACGCCTCCTCTGGATAAGCAGAAGCTTCGGATGTTCTGCACGGCTCTTGGAATAGGGATAACGGCTGCGCTCTATCTGCTGGGAGGTGTGTTCTTCTGATGAAAAAGAAGCTTTTGTTTATCATACCTGCTCTTTCTCTGATATTGGCAGGGGCGGTCGTTTTCAATCTTTTTATCCGCAAGCCAAAAAATATCGGCAAGGGCTTTGACGGCGACATCAGCGGCAGTTGTGTTATAGATTCCACAGGTATGTTCACTGACGATCGGGACATCCTCAACGAGCTTGACAGCCTGACAAAAGAATACTCCGACAAGCTGGATATGAACATCTGCATATATCTCAGTGACCAATGGTACAATTCCGACAATGCAGTGCAGATTTTCTGCGACGATGCATATGATGAGATCTACGGCGAAGATACCGACGGTGTTTTTTACATGATAGATCTTTCCGGATCATCACCGGCACGTGACTGCATTTCCACAAGCGGCAAGGCGGTTCTGCTGTACGAAAAGGAACTTGACGACATATTTGAGCGCATAAATATGCATCTGCCGTCAGGGGGAAATACCGCTTATCCGGACGATATCGACGGAGCGGTCAGGGAATTCCTCAGCCAGCTTGAAAAATACGGAAACAAGAAGCCCGGTATTTTTTCAAGCTATCATGACAAATCGAGCGGAAAATACTTCTATTACAGAGGCGGAGAATTTATAGTATCCAAAAAAAGACCGCCTGTTGCCAATCTGCTGATGCTTCTTATCACGGCAGTTATCGGTACTGTTACGGGAATTATTACATATTTCAGTATAAAGAGCAAGTACAGGTTCAAGACAAGCACAAATCCGAACGTATACGTATCACATGAGGAAAGCAGGCTTACAGAACAGTCGGATACGTTTATACGCAGCTACGTAACAAAGCATAAGATCGAGACCAGCGGCAGCGGAGGAGGAAGCCGATCAGGCGGAGGACATTCTCACAGCGGCGGTCACGGAGGCGGAGTGCATCACAGATAGCAAGCTGTAGCCAGCTTGACCGCAGTTCACGTTCCCACGTGCTGCGCACGTTTCTCTCTGCGGGGCGGAAGTCTGCTTTCGCACATCCGACTAATTATAAATAAAAAAGCTCCCTGACAACCGTCCGGGAGCTTTATTATAAATATCAGTTATTCATACCGATCTCAATAGCCTTGAAGTTATTGGGAATAAGCTGAGCCTTTGAGGGAGGAACGACCTTTTCGATTCCCTTTTTCATTGTTTCGAGGGAGAAAAGATTTGTTTCCCTGATAAGTTTTCCAAGCAGGATGATATTTGAGCCGCCCTTGAGGGAGTTGTCATCAGCAAGCTGCGACGACGGTATGGGGAATATCTCTATATCAGTTCTGCTGCATTCAGCCTCGATAAGAGTGCTGTCATAGAATACCTTTCCGCCGGGCTTTACCTCTGTAATGAACTTATCAAAAGAGGGCTGATTCATAGCGATAAGGATATCCGGATTAAGCACCAGAGGAGAACCGATAGGGTCATCGGAAATACATACGGAACAGTTAGCCGTACCGCCTCTCATTTCCGGGCCGTAGGACGGGAGCCATGAAAGTTCCTTATTGTCCATAAGACCGCAGTATGCAAGGATCTTTCCGGCAAAAAGAACGCCCTGTCCGCCGAATCCTGCAAGAAGAATTTCAGTTGTAGCCATTACTTATTTCCCTCCTCTGCTGTAGTATCCTTGTATACGCCAAGCGGATAGTAGGGGATCATCTCGTCCTGAAGTCTCTTTAATGCCTCAACAGGAGTAAGACCCCAGTTTGTAGGACAAGTGGAAAGAACTTCGACAATAGAGAAGCCCTTCTTGTTCTTCTGGGTCTCGAAAGCCTTTCTGATAGCCTTTTTAGCGTCACGGATATGAGGAACGCTGTCAACGGCGACACGCTCCGCATAGGCAGTTCCTGTAAGGGTTGAAAGCATCTCGCACACTCTTACGGGATATCCGGCAAGCTCCGGGTCACGTCCGAAAGGAGTTGTCTGCGTAACCTGTCCGGGAATAGTTGTAGGAGCCATCTGACCGCCTGTCATTCCGTAGATCGTATTATTAATAAAGATAACAACGATATTTTCGCCTCTCGTAGCGGAGTGAACCGTCTCTGCCGTACCAATAGCGGCAAGATCTCCGTCTCCCTGATATGTAAATACAAACTTATCAGGATTCGTTCTCTTAACACCCGTAGCCACAGCCGGAGCACGTCCATGGGGAGCTTCTATCATATCGCAGCCGAAATAATCGTAAGCCATAACGGAACATCCGACAGGACATACGCCGACAGTCTCGCCCTCGATACCCATTTCATCAAGAACTTCTGCCACAAGTCTGTGAACTATACCGTGAGTACAGCCGGGACAATAATGGAAAGGCACATCAAGAAGAGCCTTTGGTCTTTCAAATACAACAGCCATTACTCAGCACCTCCGACTTTTTTGATTTCTGCCAGAACCTCGGCAGGAGTAGGGATAACGCCGCCAGTACGTCCGTAGAATTCCACGGGCTTTGAGCAGTTTATAGCCAGCTTGATATCGTCTATCATCTGACCCATTGACATCTCAACGCTGAGCAGCTTCTTAGCCGACTTTGCAGCCTGATTGATTTCCTTTACAGGGAACGGCCACAGTGTTTTAGGACGGAAAAGTCCTGCCTTGATGCCCTGAGCTCTTGCGTCGTTTACGGCAGATTTTACAACTCTTGCGGTAGCGCCGAAAGCACAGAGAAGGATATCGCAGTCCTCAGTGAGATAAAGTTCTGCATCTGTTTCGTTTTCCTTGATCTGATCGTATCTTGCGAAACGGTCTTTAACGGATTTTTCAAGCTCGTCAGGTTTAAGATAGAGTGAATTTATAATATGATGTTCTCTCTGACCCTTGTGACCTGTAGCTGCCCAGCTGCTCTTGTCGTGGGCATCGGGATTAATTTCGGGGAAAGAAACAGGCTCCATCATCTGACCGAGAAGTCCGTCGGCAAGGATCATAGCCGGCATTCTGTACTGGTCAGCCTTGTCGAAAGCTCTTACTACCATATCAACCATTTCCTGAACGGAAGCGGGAGCGAAAACAAGGAGGTGGAAATCGCCGTGACCGAGAGCCTTGGTTGCCTGCCAGTAATCTGCCTGTGAGGGCTGGATTCCGCCGAGACCGGGGCCGCCTCTCTGAACGTTTATGATAACGGCAGGGACATCAGAACCTGCGATATAGGAGATACCCTCGCTTTTAAGGGAAAGTCCGGGAGAAGATGACGAAGTCATTGCACGGACGCCGGTAGATGCGGCACCGAGAACCATATTGATAGCAGCAATTTCAGACTCTGCCTGAAGAAAAACGCCGCCTGCCTTATGCATACGCTTAGCCATATAAGCGGCAAGCTCTGTCTGTGGGGTAATAGGGTAACCGAAGAAGCACTTGCAGCCTGCACGGATAGCGGCTTCTGCCAGAGCCTCGTTGCCCTTCATAAGATTTCTTTCCAAAGCTTTACAGCTCCTTTCAAATTATTTTTCGATAACGATGGCACAGTCAGGGCACATCATTGCACACATAGTACAGCCGATACACGAGTCCATATCGGTACATTCAGCGTAAAAGTATCCCTTTTTGTTACGTTTTTCTTTCTGAAGCGAAACAATTTTCTTGGGACAAGCTGTAACGCAAAGTCCGCAGCCCTTGCACCGTTCGGTAATAACCGTCATTTTTGCCAACATTAACACCACACTTTCATCATGCAGCCGCAGAGAAGAGATTCATCCGCAGGCTGCCGTATATATACTTTCCGATATTGCGGTCATAGATCCCACAAAGGTCTGACGTAAACCTTTATCGGGAAGATATCAGGTATATCAATAAGCTCGCACAGCTCTTCGGGGCAGGTCGTAAAAGCCAGAGGCAGACCTGCGGCAGCTGCGGTTTCCCTTGCAAAATCAGCTGACTGGCTGATTATTTCAGGCGTAGTCTCACAGCCAAGATTTGTATTATTGACAACGGCGGTATGTCTCATGCGTGATGCCTTTTCGATCTCATGCAGAAGTGCGGCAGCCTGACCGGAATTTTCCGTAAGATATCGCCGCTGATTTATCACATAGAGCATATCAAGCTCCTCACCGAACC